>CAYGUY010000044.1:0-32679 GCA_964353165.1 uncultured Maribacter sp. | reverse complement strand
TTGAAAACTGTTGAGGGTCACACCTCCGGGGGTTCGAATCCCTCTTTCTCCGCTTAGCGCAAAGCCCGATTTTCGACAGAAAATCGGGCTTTTTTTGAACTTTAGTTTAATGTAGAAAAATGGTTGTGAGCTTTTTTAAAGTTGGCTTTCTAGGTTTGGTAGTATTTTAACCGTAATGTTCATAGAGTTATACTTTTAGGGGATTCCATTTTGGTCAGCCATTGTCTTGTAAAACAGGCTGGTTTACAGATGTAAAGGACATTGAATAGTTAAAGAAGTTTCGATTTTATCAAGTCAAACTTTGATAGGGTTATTCAGCTTAATTACGGGAAGCAAAATTGGTGCTTTTTAATAGTGCCGAAAGCAATACGGTTGGCAGACACGTAAAAATAACCTTAGTCAAACTAAGAATTCTATTTAGATAAATTCCAAATAAGATGGAATGTGTAATTTTATTTGCTGAAAAGTCAACATATTCTTAATTTAATGCCATATAAATTCAATATTCATCATTTATGGCTAACGTATTATGGTTACAGGGAGGCGCTTGCAGTGGCAACACCATGTCCTTCTTAAATGCCGAAGAACCAACGGTGGTAGAGCTTATTACCGATTTCGGATTAAATATTTTATGGCACCCGACAACTGGTTTGCAGATTGGGGATCAGGTTCAAGACTTACTTAAGGATATCCTTGCAGGAAAAGTGCAGATGGATATTCTAGTCTTCGAAGGTTCAATTATTCAAGGTCCCGATAACACAGGAACTATGAACCTTTTTGCCGACCGTCCCATGATGGACTGGATTAAAGAACTTTCCAAGGTGGCGGGCTACGTTGTAGCTATAGGCGATTGTGCAACTTGGGGAGGGATTCCTGCCGTTGCTCCGAATCCAAGCGAATCTACCGGTATGCAGTTTCTCAAAAAGAACAAAGGTGGTTTTCTTGGCGCCGATTACGTATCTAAAGGCGGTTTACCTGTCATAAACATTCCCGGTTGCCCAGCTCATCCAGATTGGATAACACAAATTTTAGTTGCAATTTCAGTAGGTAGAATAGGTGATGTGCTCATTGATGATTACCACAGGCCAAAAACCTTTTTTACGGACTTTGTGCAAGATGGCTGTACCAATGTAACAAACTTTGCCCAAAAGGTCGACGGTGGATTTGGTCGTCGCGGTGGATGTCTCTTCTATGAAGTAGGATGCAGAGGTCCAATGACAAGGGCAAGTTGTAATAATATTCTTTGGAACAGACAGTCCAGTAAAACACGTTCAAATCATCCTTGTTTGGGATGCACCGAACCTGGTTTTCCGCATAATGATTTAATGAAAGGCAGTGTGTTAAAAACAATGAAGCATTTAGGTGTCTTCCCTAAGGAAGTTCCAGAGGGCAGAACCAAGCTCGCATATTATTTGGAAGCTGGTTTTCAAAAAGTAATGCCTACCAATAATAGAATAACGGAAACTTCTAAATAGATAGAACTTAAACGAAAATATAATGTCAGTTACAGAATTAAATATATCTCCCGTTGGTCGTGTAGAAGGTGATTTAGATGTAAAAGTCTATATAGATAATGGTAAAGTCACCCGTGCCCACACGCAAGCAGCAATGTTTAGGGGTTTTGAAAAAATAATGGAAGGTAAGGATCCTCAATCGGGCCTTATTGTAACACCTAGGATTTGTGGTATTTGTGGAGGGTCCCATTTATATTGTGCATCCTCGGCTCTAGATACCGCTTGGGGAACTAAGTTGACGCCAAATGCTCTTTTGTTAAGAGCTATTGGCCAAGCATCGGAAACGTTACAGAGTATTCCAAGGTGGTACTATGCGATTTTCGCTACAGATTTGGCAAATAAAAAATATGCAGACCAACCTTTATATAAGGAAGTTGTAAAACGCTGGTCAGCTTATGTTGGAGAAACTTTCCAAAAAGGCTTAACTGCTAGTGGATTACCAGTTCAAATCTATGCTTTGTTCGGTGGTCAATGGCCACACTCTAGTTATATGGTACCAGGTGGTGTGATGTGTGCTCCTACTCTAAAGGATATTACAAGAGCTCATGCTATTTTAGCTCAGTTCAAAAATGATTGGCTTGAACCAATTTGGTTGGGCTGCTCTATCGAACGTTACATGGAAATCAAAACTTGGGATGATATGTTGGCTTGGGTTGATGAAAACGAATCTCAGAAAAATAGTGATTTGGGATTATTGATTCGCGCGGGTCTCGAATTCGGATTGGATAAATTCGGTCAAGGTGTTGGTAAATTTTTAGCAACAGGAACATACTTGCATAAGGATAGATATAACAATCCAACTATTGAAGGTAGAAATGATGCTTTAATTAGTTCAAGCGGATTCTTCGACGGTGAAAACTATCATGAATTTGACCACATGAAAGTAAGTGAGCATGTAAAGCATTCGTGGTATAAAGACCAAGAAGATGGACTTCACCCTTGGGATGAGCCTCTTCCGACACCCATGAAATCACAGACTTTACATGATAGTGACTTTGATAATCAATATAGTTGGTCAAAAGCACCTCGCTATGATGGGCATGCTGCTGAAGCAGGACCTTTAGCCCGTGTAATAATGAATGCTAATCCGAATAACAAAGACCATCAAATTCAAGACCCTTTGTTTGGTGATATCATAAAAAAATTAGGACCTAGCGTATTTACAAGGGTTCTTGCTAGAGTTCATGAAGCTCCGAGAATCTATAAGTTCATTGAACAATGGCTATCTGAAATTGATTTAGATGGCGAATTTTATATTAAGCCTGTTGAAAAAGACGGTAAAGGTTTCGGTGCAACCGAAGCTGCCCGTGGTGCCTTAGCACATTGGATAGAAATTAAAGATGGTGTTATCAAAAACTACCAAGTAATGGCTCCAACTACATGGAATGTTGGTCCACAAGACGGAAATGATAATCCGGGACCTATCGAAGAAGCTTTAATAGGTATCGATATTGCAGACCCATTAGACCCGGTAGAAGTAGGTATTGTGGCACGATCTTTTGATTCATGTTTGGTATGTACTGTACATGCACATGATGCTAAAAGTGGCGTTGAGCTGTCAAGATTTAAACTATAACTTTTGACATATAATTTTATTAGGACTTTCCTGAGGGCAACCTCGGGAAAGTTTTTTAATTTAAAAGAAAGGAAAATATATGAAGACGGCAATTATGGGGTTTGGTAATCCTGTTCGTAGTGATGATGCAATTGGAATTTATGTGATTGAACAATTACGCGAAAAACTTCCAAAATCTGAAAATATCAGCATATTCGATATGGGTACAGCAGCTTTTGAAGTGCTCTTCGGATTAAAAGGTCATGGTAAAATTATTTTAGTTGACGGGGTTTTAAATAGTAATGAGCCGGTGGGTACATTATTTAAAGTTCCAGCCGAAGAAGTACTGCGAGCACCGCAAGATGACCCTTTGGTTTTTCTTCATGGAATGAAATGGGACCAAGCCTTATCCTATACCAAGAAAATATTGCAAGACGAATATCCCGATGATATTCAAGTATATTTAGTAGCAATCGAAAACACTAAATTAGAAGTTGATTTAAGTAAAGAGGTACAGGATGCTGGAGATAAAGCGGTACAACACATTTTGGAAGACTTAAATTTATCGATATCCACGTGAGTACAAAAATTACGCTAAGAACTTCTCATATTTATTTAGATAATGAATTAATTGAGCCTATTTTCGGCGAAATTCATTATGCCTATATAACCTATGTGGAAGAACAGGGAAACATTTTAATCACTCCCGTTTCAAGCCAATGGTTTGTGAAAATGTACAAACCCACTCAGTTTTTATTAAAATCTCGTAACTTAAAAGGAGATAAAACGCTAGCGATTCGTGAGATACTGATAGACAATGATTTAGACACAGCGGATAGAGATTTAGAGTATGAGATTATTGAAAAAACAAGTTTGATAAAAGTGCGAATTAAATAGGTTCTTGATGACGAAACAAAAAAGTGAATGGCTATTAGATGCAGAAGTACAATACAAAGTTACCCCTGTGAAAGGCCGTTGGGAAGTTTCGCTTATATTTATAAATACCAAAGACCCTAAGCAAGTTTTAATTCAAGCTATTGGAGATTATAGAACAGAACGCCTAGCTGAGATTTATGGTAGAAGTATGCAGCAAACGGCAGCCAAAGACCCTCGAGGTACACAAAAAGTAGATAAAGATGCTTACGATATTAACAACAACTGATACAAACCAGAGCGTTCAAGATGCAATTGCATCTGTAGATAGATTAGACGAGTTGGTTACGATAACTCAAGATTCTAATGCAATAGAAGATTTGAAAACTCTAGTGGTTGATTCCGACGAGATTACAATTCCTTTAGATTGGTATGATTTGGAACCACCATATGCCTTTCCTGTGACGCCATTGAATAGAGAAAATTTACTTGCTTTGGTATTTTATAAACTCGGAAACCAACAGAAATCGTTTGAGTTCGTTTCTGAAGAATATCCGATATATCATCACCTTTCAATTGCGACTCATTTGCAGTTTGGATACGAAATCTCATCGGGTATGGTAGATTTTTGCTACAATACCTCGCCCCACAACCACGCAATTTTAAATTATTATGGTGTTATTGAAAATCCATTAAACCATAAAGAGCTTAAAAATCTTTTCTCGCATGCAATGGACAAAGCTGAAAATGATGAGATAAAAGTATTTTCCGCAAAACACTATTTAAATTTACTCTTAGATGCTGGGGAATTACAAACAGCTAAATCAATAGCAGAAGCACAAAGCGCTGTAGCTATTTCAGATGATGCTAAAAATGCTATGAATACGCATTTAGCAAGTGTACTAATGGCACAATTACAAGTGCCTTACGCCAATGAAGAATTGGATGCAGTACACGAATTACAGCTGAATTCCATAGCACATTATGAAGGCAAAGGTCAAAACATTCAAGCAGGAATGCTTTTGGTTGATGCTGCTGAAGTTGCTAATTTCAAAGAGGACTATATAGCTTCAAAAGAACTCATTAATAGGGCGATTCAATATTTCAAACAAGAAGACATTCCAGAGTTTTTGGGCGAAGCCGGATTCAAAAAAGCAATCCTTTTGTACACTTGGTCAAAAAATGGAAGTCCTCAATATTATAAGGCTGCCATTAACGCTTTTCAAGATGTACTGAAAGTATTTAAACGAGATACACATCCTCAAAAATTTGCAGATGTGCATCATAACTTGGCTTTGATTTATTCTGAAATACCAGTTGCTTCAGAAGAAAAAGCGATGTGGACAGCCTTCTGTGCATCATCTTTTAAAGAGGTACTGGCATTTTATACAAAAGAGCAATATCCCTATGAAAATGCAATGGCGAGTCATAACTATGCTACAGCCTTGATGCATTTTCCTCCAGCCAAAATTCATGATAATTTAGAAAAAGCATCAGGACTATTTGAAGAAGCTCTTGAAATAAGAAAAGTTGAGGCATATCCTTTTGAACGCGCCTTAACATTAATGAATCAATTAGAATTGGGTTGGTTGACTCATAATGAGACAGGCGAAGAAGAATTAAAGAAATATGAAGATATGAAGGCTAAAGCTAAAGAAGTAAAAACCTTAGTTACGGATGCTGGCTTAATTGAGCAAGCAAATAAACATCTTCAAGAATTAGCAAAAGTAAAAAGTTTAATTTAGTTTAAGAATGCACGAGACCTCCATTGTAAATAGTATTATGCGAACGCTCGAACAACAATTCGAGACGGAGAAGTTGAATAAAATGAAAGTGATTCATTTGAAAGTCGGCATTTTGTCAAATATTGAACCACGACTTTTGTATAATGCTTACGAAGCTTCGCATATGATGAATCCTAAGTATCAAAACGTGCAGCTCAAAATAGAAATGACGGAGTTAAAAATTCAATGTGAGTTTTGTGACCATATTACCGATGTAGAGAAATATCGATTCATTTGTGACAAATGTGAAAAGCCTAGCAAGAATGTGATTCAGGGCGAAGAAATGCTAATTCACAAAGTAGAATTTAATGACTGAAGCCTTGCCGGACAGGCAATTAATTATAGTTAGACCTTTTGGTCTCCCAAATAGAAAAGGATAATGATAGAAAAATCAACAAAAGCAGCACGTGGAACGGTGCAATGCGAGAACACCAATATCAATTTGCTTAAAGCAAATGATTTTGTAGCTGACATTATTAAAAAGGAAATGGCAAAAACCAAGACCTTGTTAATCAATATCACCTCCTCCGCTGGTAGTGGTAAGACCACTTTAATGCAAAAGACAGCGCAAAAACTAAAGGATAAAATAACCATGGCCGTTATGGTTGGCGATTTGGAAACCGAACGCGATGCAGACCGTATTCGTGAAACCGGTATTCAAGCATTGCAAATTGTAACCGGCGGCATTTGCCATTTAGAAGCGCAAATGATTCATCAAGTGCTAGACCAATTCGATTTACCCAATATTGATTTACTCTTTATTGAAAATGTAGGCAATTTAGTTTGTCCGTCATCATTCGATTTGGGCGAAGATTATCGTGTTACCCTAATGGCAACAACCGAGGGCGATGATAAGCCAAAGAAATATCCAAAGATGTTTTTGACCAGCGATATGATGTTGGTTTCAAAAGCAGATTTATTGCCTTATGTACCATTCTCGGTAGAAGCCGTTATCAAAGACGCACGGGAGGTAAACCATGAAATAGAGGTGCTTCAAGTTGCTTCAACCACTGGAGAAGGAATAGACGAATGGTGTGATTGGTTGCTTGAAAAAATCGAACAGAAGAAAGGATAATGCCTAAATGCGAAAAACCTTTGAGATTACTATTTCTGGACAAGTACAAGGGGTGGGTTTCCGCCCTTTTGTATATGGTTTAGCGAAACAATTTCAATTATGTGGTTCTGTTTGCAATAATCAAGACGGCGTACTAATTCACATCAATGCTTCAAAAGCAAGGGCGAACGAATTCCTGGTTCAACTACTAGAAAATGCTCCTTCAATTTCCGTCATTCAATCACATAAGGTTTCCGAAATCGCTCTTCAAGAATTTGATAGTTTTAAGATACTTCCTTCGGAGGCAAAATCTCAAATCAATATTCCCTTAACGCCAGATTTTGCAATTTGCGAATCATGCAAAGCTGAAATTAGCGATGCCTCCAATCGCCGCTATGGATATGCTTTTACCACCTGTACCAACTGCGGCCCAAGATATGCGGTGACTACTAAATTCCCTTTCGAGCGAACGAATACGACGGTTGCTGATTTTAAAATGTGTACTACTTGCCAAACAGAATACGGCAATCCGGATAACCGTCGATTTCATTCACAAACCAATAGTTGTTTTGACTGCGGAATCAAACTTCAATTAGTTGACACAGTTGGTAGGGGATTTAATGCGAATCAAGCTGAAATTATTAAAAAAGCTGCTGCCTTAATTTCAAATGGTAGCATACTTGCTATAAAAAATGCAAATGGGTATTTGCTTTGTTGCGATGCCAATAACAAAGAGGTAATTGAACAGTTACGGAATAAAAAGCAACGCCCATCAAAACCTTTCGCGCTGCTATATCCGTCCATTGAAAAAATTAAACACGATTTTGAAGTAAGTAGTCAGGAAGAAAAAACACTTACTTCTTCCTTTGCTCCAATAGTAATTCTAAATCCAAATAAGAATATTGCTGATTTAGAACATGACAGCATAGCACCAAGACTAAATCAATTGGGAATAATGCTACCATCATCAGCACTTCTGATACTTTTAATGAATGAGTTAAAAACACCAATTATAGCTACTAGTGGTAATATTCACGGTTCACCTATTATTTCTGAGAAAGATGAAGCAATAGCAAAACTAGTAGGAGTGGCAGATTATTTTTTGCATCACGATTTGGAAATTTCCTTTCCTCAAGATGATTCGGTAGTTCGATTTGCTGATGAACATCGAATTACTTTAAGGCGTTCACGTGGACTAGCACCCAACTACATGGGTAATTCTCCTTTGGGCAAAGAGAAGGTCTTAGCCATGGGTGCTCATTTAAAAAGTACATTTACGTTTACTCCCAATTCGCATACTTATGTGAGTCCATATTTTGGAAATCTACATAGTTATGATGTTTTAGAACGTTACCAAAAGAGCATAATAAAATACATCGCACTCTTTGAAACACAACCTCAAGTTGTTCTGGTTGACTCACACCCACACTATCAAAGTAGTATTGTGGGTAAAGAATTAGCTGAAAAATGGAATGTAAAACTGATATCAATTCAGCATCACAAAGCACATTTTGCAAGTGTTTTAGGTGAACACCAACTTTTTGAATCCAAAGAAAAAATACTAGGAATAGTATGGGATGGTACTGGATTTGGAGACGACGAGATGATTTGGGGTGGTGAATTTTTCTCATATCAAAACCATTGCATTGAGCGATTGGTTCATTTTGAGTATGTGGATTGGATTGCTGCAGATAAAATGGCAAAGGAACCACGTTTGGCGTTACTCAGTATGCTTCCAAAAGCTGAAAGGCATATTGTAAAGGGTAAATTTTCTGAAACCGAATGGAAGGTTTATAACAAAATGTTAGAAAATAACAACTTAAAAACTTCTTCCGTTGGTAGATTGTTTGATGCTGTGGCATCCCTCCTTCTAAATATTGATATTACGTCCTACGAGGGTGAAGCAGCTATGCTTTTAGAAAATGAAGCTAACAGCTACCAAGGTGAAGTTTATATTGATTTTTTGTCGGGTAATACATATCAAGTAATCCCAACGAAAAAAATAGTAACAAGCATTTATAAAGCTATTGAACAAGGGTCGTCGAGTGCACAAATCGCCAATAGTTTTATTTATACGCTTTCTCGAGTCATTATCAACATGGCAAATCTATATAACTGCAACTATATCGCCTGCAGCGGAGGAGTTTTTCAAAATGCAATTTTGATTAAAAAACTGCTTGAAATGACTGAAAAGACTCAGGTTGAATTAAAATTTAATCGTATATTGTCAAGTAACGATGAGAACATATCGTTAGGTCAATTATGGTATCATCAACATATTAAATATTAAATTATGTGTTTAGCAATTCCAGGCAAAATCAAGAGTATTGAAATGCAGTATGACGGTCGTGTTCGTATGGCGAAAGTCCTGTTTGGCGGCATAACCAAGGAAGCAAGTCTAGAAATGCTACCTGATGCCGATGTTGATGATTATGTATTGGTACATGTAGGTGTGGCTATCAGTAAAGTAGATGAAGAGGAAGCACAAAAAACCTTTAAATATTTGGAAGAAATTGGCGAATTGGGAGACTTGACGGATGTAGATGAATATTTGCCAAAAACAAATTAAAATCAGTTGCCATGAAGTACATGTCTGAGTACCGTGACCCGGAGTTAGCAAAAAGATATTTAGAAGAAATTAAGAATACCGTTTCCCGACCATGGTCGATTATGGAAGTTTGTGGGGGTCAAACGCATAGCCTTGTAAAAAACGGTATCATAGAAATGCTACCGGATTCGGTTACGATGATTCATGGTCCTGGTTGTCCTGTTTGCGTGACACCTTTGAATTTAATTGACAAAGCGGTATACCTCGCTTCAGAGAAAGGGGTGATTCTTTGTTCTTTTGGTGATATGCTAAGAGTGCCTGGTTCTCAAAAAAGTCTCTTGGAAGCTAAGGCGGAAGGAGCTGATGTACGCATTCTATATTCTCCTTTAGAAGCAGTAAGAATTGCCGAGGACAATCCCGAAAAAGAAGTGGTTTTCTTTGCTGTAGGCTTTGAAACTACTGCTCCGGCAAATGCGCTTTCAGTTGTTCATGCGCATCGTAGAGGCGTAAAAAATTATTCTATTTTAGCTTCACATGTATTGGTACCTCCAGCGATAAAAGCGGTAATTGATGATGAAGAAAGTAAGATTGACGGTTTTTTAGCGGCAGGTCATGTTTGCACTATCATGGGCAATACGGAATATCATCCCATTTCGACCAAATATAAAGTGCCAATCGTAGTTACTGGTTTTGAGCCTTTAGATGTATTACAAGGCATTCTGATGGTTATCCGTCAATTAGAACAGAGTAAGTCAAAAGTTGAAAATCAATATGCTAGAATCGTTCGTGAGGAAGGCAATCCTGACGCCCAGAAAGTTATCGATGAGGTTTTTGAAGTGCGAAATCAGATGTGGCGTGGTATTGGGGAAATTCCTGATAGCGGCTACGCTGTTCGTGAGAAATATGCGGAGTTCGATGCCACTAAAAAATACAATGTCACAATTGAAGAGGCTCCTGAAAACCCAAATTGTATTTCAGGTCAGATTATGAAGGGTATTAAAAAGCCTTTTGAATGCTCTCAATTTGGCAAAACGTGCAAACCTACAAATCCATTAGGAGCTCCTATGGTAAGTAGTGAAGGGGCTTGTGCAGCTTACTATCACTTTTCAGGACTAGTAGAAGCTTAATCAAAATTTTAAATGTCGGAAAATAATAAAATACGCATGCAGCTACAATGCCCCATGCCCAAACTTGACTTTGATGTCATCACATTAGGCCATGGAAGTGGGGGAGTGCTAACCAATAAACTTTTAGACAGCGGCGTTTTTGATTTGCTGAAAAACGATATTCTAGACGAACGCCATGATGGTGCTTTTATAGAGTTAAACGGCAAAACCGCTTTTTCCACGGATAGCTTTTTAGTATCGCCCATCTTTTTTCCCGGAGGAAATATTGGAGAACTAGCAGTAAATGGAACGGTCAATGACTTGGCCATGTGCGGGGCTACGCCCAAATATCTTTCGTTAAGTTTTATTATTGAAGAGGGGCTTCCGGTTAAAGAATTCTGGGATATTCTCGTAGCCATCAAATATGCCTGTGAAAAAGCAGGTGTGCAAATCGTTACCGGTGATACTAAGGTAGTTGAAAAGGGTAAGGGTGATAAAATTTTTGTGAATACTTCGGGAGTCGGACCCATTCATCCCAAAGCGAATATCCGGGCAAAAAATATTGCTGTCGGAGATAAAATTATTATCAGCGGAAATATTGCATCGCATGGTATGGCTATTATGTCCGTTCGTGAAGGTTTGGAATTTGATTCTGAAATCAAGAGTGATACCACGAACCTAAATCATACCATTATAAGTTTGATAGAGCAGTTTGGAGAAAACATTCATTTATTGACAGACCCAACACGTGGCGGTGTTGCAACCGTATTGAAAGAAATTGCCCAATCGTCCGCGTTAGGAATTGACCTGATACAAAGAGATTTTCCAATAGATGAACAAGTGGCAAGTGCTTGCGAATTATTAGGCTTAGACCCTTTATATGTAGCTAATGAAGGACTCTTTATTGCTTTTGTTGCAGCGTCGAAGGCGGATGCCGTTTTATCCGCTTTGCGGGAAGATGAAAATGGTAAAAATGCTCGAATAATTGGAAGCGTTGTTGCAGAACATGCTAAACAAGTCATTATGGAGAGTGCCATAGGAGGTAAAAGAGTAATCAGTATGCTACCCGGAGAACAATTGCCTAGAATTTGTTAGTATGAACTTCGAAACCCTAGGGGAACACGTTACCAATTCTTATGTTTTTAAAGGCTCTGAAGAAATACCGTTCTTGGCTCCAAGAGGGGTCTTTACCACTGAGAATAAACTTTTCGTTTCGGATACGGGACGAAATCGTGTTTTTATTTGGAATGAAATTCCCAATAAGGAATATCAAAAACCGGATATTGTTTTAGGTCAGGTTGATTCCACAGAAACAGGTCGCAACTCTGGTGGAGTTGCAACTGCAAGTACACTGCAGTATCCCTCAGGAATATGGAGCGATGGTACCATTGTAATTGTTGCCGATGCGTGGAACCATCGGGTAATGATATGGCATTCGTTACCAACCAAAAATGGACAACCAGCGGATGTGGTCGTGGGGCAACCTGATTTTGAATCAAATGAACCCAATGTTTTTGGAATAGGAAACGACCCAACTGCACAAACCTTGAACTGGCCCTATGGCGTTTTCTCCGATGGTGAAGGTCTTTGGATAGCGGATACGGGAAACCGTAGAATACTGCACTACAAGGATATTCCTAAGACTAATTTTATGCCTGCTGATACCGTAATCGGAAAACCTGATTTTTCCACTAGGGATTATGAAAATCATGAACCAATTTGGCCTTATTCCGTTAAGGTAAACGATAAAAGACAACTGGTGGTAGCCGACACGCAATTCTATCGAACTCTACTTTGGAACGATGCAGAGAAAGCATTTTCTAAACCAGCGAATAGTATCATTGGTCAAATTGATTTTGACTCCTGTGGACAGAATCAATTTGGTTTGTTTCCGTCATCAAAATCATTAAGCTGGACCTACGATGCTTGCTTTTACAAAGGTGGACTTCTAGTAAATGATACCGGAAACAGCAGAATATTATGGTTTGAAGAAATCCCAACCGAAAACAATGAAGAAGCTACTTTAGTCATAGGTAAGCGAGACTTTAAGACAGGAAGCGAGAACAAAGAAACCTTAATGGGAACCTCAAGCTCCCTCTATTGGCCTTTTTCAATAACAACCCAAGAGAATAAACTCATCATTGCAGATACCGGTAATCATAGGGTTGTAATTACTGATTTAAAGTTCTAAAGACTTAGATAAATCCAATAAACACCTATCACAATTGCGAAAATACCACCCGTAATTCGGATTATTTTAAAGAGGGATTTGCTTTTTTGTGCTTTGGAATAGTTGGCAAGTTGTCCAAGTAAGAAGGTGTAAATCGTCATTGCCAAGACGGTACCCAATCCGAAGCCAATAATGTATTGAACACTATCTAATTGATTTTCGAACCCCAATACAGGAAGCAATAAAATAAAATGTGCTATTCCTGCGAGTCCATGTAAGACCCCTATTCCAAAAGAAGACCATAAGTTTTGTTTGACTTTTTTATTGTGTATGTGCGAATGTTCTAATTGGCTTGTTTCATGCTCATGTTCGTGAACATGTATATAGGGGTTTTCGCCATCATGCACATGAGGATGTTTGTGATTTTTTGGTTTGTAGAAAATCGATATTAATGCCCAGATTCCGATTCCGAATAGAACTATTCCTACTAGTTGTTCGCTATGTTCCGATATTTTTTCTAAGGGAAGATATTCCCGAAATAGTAAGAAAAGTAATCCAATGATGAGCATACCCGTCAAATGACCAAAACCCCAGAACAAACCAATTTTCCATACTTTACGCCTAGTTTCAATAGCCAACGGTGTTACTGCGGCTAAATGGTCTGGACCGGAAATTACATGTAAGACAGAAGCCGCTACACCGGCAAATAAAGGGAGGTTGATCATGATACTTGTT
The DNA here is from genome assembly GCA_964353165.1 of uncultured Maribacter sp. Taxonomy (GTDB): domain Bacteria; phylum Bacteroidota; class Bacteroidia; order Flavobacteriales; family Flavobacteriaceae; genus Maribacter. Next base: position 19,340 of record CAYGUY010000044.1, on the reverse strand, counting down.
CTGCTCACAATATATGAAAGTTTAAGATTATTGCCTATTCCTAGTGATTAGCTTTTTAAAGTAATTTTTGCTCTGCAAAAAGTTTATTATTGTGCAGGTTTAAATCAAATAATTATATTATTCACTAGTTAGATTACTAATCCACTTTAAATGAAGTTATTTAGTGGTAGATAGTTTAAGTTTATTCAGAATTATTAATCTTTTGTTAAAAAGGGGCGATTTCGGTGGACGCAAAAATAGTGGACGCTTTAAAGCCTCGAAAACGCTATAAAAATGAGATTTTAGATAGTTCCTCTTTCTTCTCGGTAAATAGTGTTCAATTTTTATTTAGAAATTAGATCGTATTTGTTTATTCCCTTTACACTGCAAGCGGCGTTACTTCTAAAACGTAAAAGGGCAAATATGAGCATCATTTATCTTTCTACATTTTCTGCCATTCGGCACTAAAATAAGTCGTGCGGCCACCTACTTTTATTTTTTCCAGTTTTTTGCCCGTGTGGTGGCAATGCTCCCTTCCTTTACGGTTATGGATCAAAAAGTAGTCGGGAAAATCTGTGTATCGGGTCTCTAGGCTTATAGCAGTGTTTATCACGTGCTGTAATTTGTCGTAAATTGTTTTCAATTCTTTTTTATCCAGGGTGTTCGCTTTTTTTAGGGGGTGAATTTTTGCTTGGTACAGCACATCGTCCGCAATCCAATTGCCCACACCGGTGGTTACGCTTTGGTTCATCAGCACATTTTTTACCGCAGTTTTTCTATGCGCCGCTACCGCTACAAACTGTCCAAAAGTAAGCTCTTGAGCGTCAATATTAAGTTTGTTCGCTTTTCGATAACCTTCAACCGTATCCGTAATATCCCACCAGCCAAACTTACGCTTGTTTTCGAAAGCAAAATGATAACCGTTGTCAAAACCGATATCTATATGCCCAAAACGAGGCCGGTCTACGGATTGGTGGTAATACGTTGGTCTGCCCGTCATTCCAAAATGCAGCACCAGGGTGGGGCCGGAGGCCAAATGAACGAACAAGTATTTTCCAATTCTATCTGTTCCTTTAAAGCTATTACCGAGTAAAAGCGTTTTAAAATCTTGTTCCGGTTTTTTAACCAGTCTCTTATCCCGTACATGAAAAGATACAATGGTGTGTTCAAGGCATGTTTTGTTAATATATTGCTGATAACCATATACTTCCGGAAGTTCGGGCATGGAGGGTGGTTTTACTATTAAAATAAATTAGCTATCACTTTATTGCAAGATATTGATTTGTGCGTATCTAAAAAATGGATGCAATGATCTGAACGATAATTGTTATTGCTTTTCCGTTAAGTTTCTGGCACGTCCTTATTTAATTACTATTGATTTTAATTTTTACCAAGTATTCGCTCATATTCGGATATAAGCATATTCAAGGTATCCGTTTCTATCCGGGCTAAATTTTGCCGTTGCCCTATGTCTTTTTCTAAATCGTACAATTGGTAAATCGTGTCGTTGCCAAGTTCAATATTCACGGATGTATTCACTCTTCTACCGATATAAGGGGGAATCAGTGCCCAGTTTCCCTTTCTAAACGCAGTTCTTGAGGTAGCTTCCAGTATCAGTGACTCCCTGCCCTTTAGTGATTTCCCCATAAGGGTATGTAGCAGATTTTTGCTGTCCTTTCCCTCTTTGTCGCTACCCACTAAGGCGGCCAGAGAACTTAACAGGTCTACTTGGGAGACCAAAGCATCCGATACGCCGGGCTCGATAACACCTTTCCAATACGTAATAAAGGGAATGCGAGTACCCGCTTCGAACAAACTGTATTTTCCACCTCGCAAGGGACCTGCGGGTACATGGTTTCCTAGTTTTTCCACAGCATCGTCATGATAGCCGTCGTCTACTACGGGTCCGTTGTCACTAGAAAATATGATTAATGTGTTTTTCAAGAGGCCTTCCTGTTTCAAGGTTTTCATGAATTCCCCGATACACCAATCCGCTTCCACGATTACATCGCCACGAGGGCCCATTCCCGAGGTGCCAACAAATCTTGGGTGGGGAGTTCTGGGAACATGGGGTTGTTGTAATGCGTAATACAGGAAGAAGGGTTTTTCTTTATTGGATTTCACGTACGCTTGTGCTCGTTCCAAAAAATGATCGGCCATATCCTCATCTATCCATTTCGCAGCTGTTCCGCCTTTCATGTACCCTATTCTAGAAATGCCGTTTACAATACTGTTATCGTGCCCGTGCGAAGGTTTCATTTTTAATAGTTCCGGATGTTTCCTGCCTGTGGGTTCGTCTTCAAAGTTTGTTTTGTAGTTAATTTGAATAGGGTCCCTTGGGTCTACATTTGCAACGAATCCGTTATCGATATATACCGTTGGTACTCTATCCTGCGTAGCTGCCATGATATAACTGTAGTCAAAACCTATGTCATTGGGACCTGGCGTTATCTGTCGATTCCAATCTACCGTTCCCGTTCCCAGGCCTAAATGCCATTTTCCTACGATTCCGGTATGGTAACCTTTTGTTTTTAATACTTTAGGAATCGTAAGTTGAGTTGTGTCTATGATCAAAGGGGCGGTACCGGGTAGTATTTTTGCACTAGTATTCCGCCATGGATACACACCTGTGAGTAGGGCAAATCTGCTTGGAGTGCACGTAGCGGAGGATGCATATCCGTTGGTAAACCGCATTCCGCCGTTGGCAAGTTGGTCTAGATTAGGAGTTTTTAGTTCTGTAGCTCCGTATGCACCTAGTTCTCCGTAGCCCAGATCATCGGCATAGATAATGACAATATTAGGTAATTGGCCGATCGCTTTTTTTGGAGCCGAATTTGGCTCGCAAGCGGGTAACGTAAGTAGGGCAATGCTATATAAAAGAGGGTGTAATTTCATGGCGTTACGTAATGCTATTAAGCTTCTAATATAAGCAAATTTTAAAGCACCAATGGTTCACGGAACTAGATCGTTCCGCAAGGCAAAATCAGGTAAAAGTTCTCTTTTGTTTTTTTTGTTGATAACAATTGATGTTCTGGTTTGCGGGATAGTAATTGCGAATCTTATTTTTGCGCACTTTGTTAGGATATGAGAAAGTTGGAAATTGGGGATAAGGTGTATAATGCAAAGCAAAACGGTTTTTCGGATTTCGTTCGATATTCTTTTTCTGAAGTTGTTGCGCTCACCAAGACCTTGGCTGTCCTAAAAAATGGAGTTAGGTTATACAACGAACCACGAATCTCTTATATTACCGAAGATGTGGGGTATTCCGTGTCTAGACAAAATGGGATGCACTGGCATTTGGTTTCTTTGGAGGCGATAAGAAAGGCCCAAATCGAAAACGAAAAAATTGCTGCTTATGATTGGTTTGAGGGGAAAGAGTTTAGCTTGGAAGAAAAGAAATTTATCTACAAACAATTTAAAAAATTAAGTAGTAAAGAGTCCTTATAAATACGAGTTGTCAGGTCAATTTTATGATTTTAATCGAATTTGGGTGTTGAAATACTAAATTGAACATCCCCTCGATATGCTATTAGTTTTGAAATAATGGAGGAATGACAGAGAGGGCTAATGTAGCAAATCTTCGGATTTGTGAAGTGTAAGCCTCCGAGGGTTCGAATCCTTACTTCCTCTTCAATAAGAAGCTTCACGTAATTCGTGAGGCTTTTTTGATTAACCACATTCCCGCTTATAAATTATAAAGTTATTATTTCGAATAATTAATTTAATATACTGATTTTCAATTATTTATATTTTAATAAAATATTATAAAAATTCAGTTTAAGATAAATATGATGTAAGGTCGATTGTATTAAATTCCCTTCCAAATTGTATGTTTGTACCATGGAAGAATGGTACTACTACCCGTTACTTATTTTGGTTGGCTTTGTGGTAGGCTTTATTAATACAGTAGCCGGTGGCGGCTCCTTGTTGTCGCTTCCTTTTTTAATATTTATTGGCTTGCCTTCCAATATAGCAAACGGTACGAACCGCGTTGCCATCGTAGTTCAGACAGCTATGGCTACTGCCGGATTTAAAAGTAAGGGCGTTTCTACATTTCCGTTCAATGGGTATTTGGGAATTGCGGCCTTTATAGGTTCTATTATCGGGGCTTACATTGCGGTAGATATAACAGGCGAGGTGTTTAACCGTATTTTGGCGATGGTAATGATTGCCGTAGTCTTCGTCATTGTGTTAAGTCCTAAAATGAGTATTGTTCATTTAGAGGAGCGTCTCACGGGTAAATATCTTTGGTTAGGTGTGATTGCGTTCTTCATTTTTGGTATCTACGGGGGATTTATCAATGCCGGACTAGGCTTTTTAATGATGTTGTTTTTGCATTACGTGAATCGAATGTCCCTAGTAAGGTCCAATGCTACCAAAGTAGCTGTGGTTTTCTTTTACATGATTGCCGCCTTAGCCGTTTTTGCATTTAACGATAAAGTGAATTGGAAAATAGGTCTCATTTTAGCAATAGGTAATGGGAGTGGGGCGTGGTTGGCTAGTCGATTCTCGGTTAAAAAAGGTGACGGATTTATAAAAGTCTTCCTTGTTTTCATGGTCGTAATCATGGCAATAAAGCTTTGGTTTTTTTGACTAAGGCTAAATAAGACATGAGCTACTGTTGTATTTGAGTTTGCATTTGAGTTTGTATTTGTATTTGAGTTTGTATTTGAGCTTGAGTTCTACACTTGAACTTGTATTTCAGTTTGACCTTATAAAGATGTATCGTAACTTTGATAAGTAGCTTTAGATAAAAGATATAAAACACGTATAGATGCCAGGATTTGAATTATTTGGGGAGGCTGAAAAAGCGCAAGTGCAGGATGTATTGGATTCAGGTGTATTAATGCGCTATGGATTTGATGGAATGCGTAACGGCCATTGGAAAGCCAAAGAATTAGAAAAAGCGTTGGCGGAGCGTATGCAGACTAAATATGCCCAATTGCTAAGTAGTGGTACGGCTGCTCTTACCGTAGCATTACAAGCAGCGGGGATCGGGGCTGGAGATGAAGTGATTATGCCTACGTTTACCTTTGTGGCAAGTTTTGAATCCATTCTCGCTATCGGTGCCATTCCAGTTTTAGTTGATATTGACGATACCTTAACGCTAGACCCTTTGGCGGTTGAAAAAGCGATTTCTTCAAGAACCAAGGTTGTAATGCCGGTGCATATGTGCGGTTCCATGGCAGATTTAGGTGCTTTGAAAACGATTTGTGAAACACATGGCTTACTGTTGTTGGAGGATGCTTGCCAGGCTATCGGGGGCACCTATGATGGTAAACCCTTGGGTAGTTATGGGGATTTGGGCTGTTTTTCTTTTGATTTTGTAAAAACCATTACCTGTGGAGAGGGTGGGGCCATGATTACCGATAATGAAAATTTTTATAAACACGCGGATCACTATTCCGATCACGGTCATGATCATGTTGGCTTGGATAGGGGAGCGGAGTCACATCCTTTTCTAGGCTATAATTATAGAATATCTGAATTAAATGCTGCTGTAGGTTGTGCCCAAGTACAGCGTTTGGATGATTTTTTACAAATTCAAAAGGAGCATTATACTATTTTGCGTGATGCATTGAACGGAATCGATGGAGTAACGTTTAGGCGGGTACCAGAAGGTGGCGTTGAGAATTACTCTTTTTTAAATTTCTTTCTGCCCACCGAAGAACTGGCACGTAAAGCGCATAAAGCTTTAGGTATCGCCGGTGTAGATGTTTGTTTTTACTGGTTCGATAATAATTGGCATTACTATAGAAAATGGCAGCATTTAATCAATTTGAAAACCTTAGGTAGGTTTCCACAGGAAATAATTGACGGATTGCCCGACTACACTAATTCGGATTTTTCTAAGTCTGATGCGTGGATGGGACGAACTATATCCTCTTTGGTGAAATTAAGTTGGACAAAGGAAGAGGTTCAGAGTAGGGCCAACGTATTGGCCAGCGTACTTACTGAAGTTCTAAAGGATTAATTTAATAGGAAACATAGTCAACAATTTCCAAGCCATAACCCACGATACCTACTCTTTTTGTCTGATGGGAGTTCGTAAGCAACTTCATTTTTGTAATCCCAAGGTCATGTAGAATTTGTGCACCTATGCCAAAATCGCGGGCATCCATATCTATTTTCGGGGCTTTATATGTTCCTTGTTTTTGTAATTCCTTTAGTTCCGCCAATCTTGATAATAAGTTTAAGGATTCGGAATCTTGATTTATAAAAACTATTGCTCCTTTTCCTTCATTGTTTAACGCCGTGAACATATTCTCCAATTTTTCATCTGGACTATTGGTCAAAGTGCCTAAAATATCATTATTAATTAAGGTTGAATTAATGCGTGTAAGCACTTCATCCTCCTTTTTCCAATGACCTTTCGTCAAGGCAATGTGAACATGGTTATTCGTAGTCTGTTTATACGCACGTAACCTAAATTCACCAAATCGTGTTGTAATATCAAAATCAGTTTCCTTACAGATAAGACTATCGTGTTCCATTCTATAGGCCACTAAATCTTCGATGGATACAATCTTTAGATCAAACTTTTTAGCAACCTTCATCAGTTGAGGTAAACGTGCCATTGAACCATCTTCATTCATTATTTCCACAATAATACCTGCGGGTTGCAATCCCGCCAAACGTGCAAAATCTATTGCAGCCTCGGTATGTCCGGTTCTTCTGAGAACCCCTCCTTCTTTGGCAACCAATGGGAATATATGTCCAGGTCTGGCGAGGTCATGTGGCTTAGTTTCCTTTTCCGTAAGCGCCAAGACAGTCTTGGCCCTGTCCCATGCCGATATGCCTGTGGTTACTCCCTTACCTCTAAGATCTACTGAGACGGTAAATGCGGTTTCCATGGGATCCGTGTTATTTGAAACCATCATGTGAAGTCCTAGTTCTTTGCATCTGCCTTCGGTCAAAGGAGCGCAAATAAGCCCCTTACCATGAGTTGCCATAAAATTTACGGTCTCTGGTGTCGCGAGCTCGGCAGCAGCTAAAAAATCTCCTTCATTCTCTCTGTTTTCATCGTCAACAACAATAATTACTTTACCTTTTTGAATGTCGGCTATCGCATCAGTTATCGAATCTAATTGTATGTTTTGCTCTGTTTTAGTTATCATCAACTTTCGTTTTCTTCAATTTTTTGAATAGCATCTGGAAAAAATCCGTAATGGCTCCAAAGTTTATCATTCCTTTATCTTCCGTAGCTCTTTTTGTAAAAAAAATTCCCAAGGGCAACATAATCAAGGTTGATAACCATGCCCCTAAAATAGGGTTAATATTTCCCTCTTTGGCATAGTTCCCGGCGAATACTCCAATAAAATAATAAATTAAAAACAACACAATAGCTATTACCATAGGTAGTCCTAAACCTCCTTTTCTAATAATGGCCCCTAGAGGAGCACCTACAAAAAAGAGAATAATACAGGAAAATGCCAAAGCGTATTTGCTGTGTAAGGATAAAATATGAAGATTATAATTTTTGTACCTATTTCCCATTTCTTCCTTTTTACCTCGTATAGATCCTAAAATATTAGAAGTAGCATTTTTTGCATTCGCAATCACGGGAATTTTTTGCCACTCAGGGAAAATGTGCAAAATATCTTGTTTTATAGAGTCTTGTTTTAAAGGATTCTCCTTAACGGCTTTTATTTTTGCAGCTAATATAGAGTCTTTTTTGAAGCTGGCTTCATTCTTTACTTTGGTTGTGTCTTTTGGTTCTAATTCTATAAAAACACCTATTCTAGAACTTATGTTTTTGGAAAAGGCTCTTACGTTACTAAAGTTGTCTTTTCTTATGGAATCTATATCAACGGTTAACCTAGAAATATTTTTCATTTTTGCCGTACTGATATCGCGCTCTTCGTCCAAATCCACATTATTCAATTCGGATAAGTCTATATTCATTACGTAGGTTTCGAAATTGGCCTGCGCAAAAGGAAATTGTAGTTTATTTTTATTGCTCTTTGTAACAACATCTTCATAGTAGTGGCCATCTGTAAGAAGTAATTGTAAGATGTCTGAGCTTTCATTACTTCGTAATTCACCTTTTTTTGCCTTAATTACGGTTGTGTTTACATTATTTTTTGCTTTCTGATGTATGATTACATTTCTTAGATAGCGATCGTTTTCACCATATTTTTCATCAACTTTTATGTTCATGTCCGCACCTTCAAAATCACTAAATACCCCTTCGGCAACTGCTACCGCGGGTTTTACTTTAGCGATATTTCGTCTCAGGTTAAATATTTTTCGTTGTGAAAGCGGTATTACATTGTTAGCAAAAAAGAAGGTAACTCCACCTAAGATAGTTACGAACACAATGAGGCTTAACATGGCTCTCTGTAAGGAAATGCCGGAGGCTTTCATAGCGGCAAACTCATAGTTTTCTGCCAACGTGCCAAAGGTGAGAATGGAGGATAACAGTACCGTAAGGGGTAGTACTTTTTCGGTAAGGTCTGGCATCAAATAAAAAAGGAACTTGCCAATAATGAATATATCCAAACCTTTGCCGGCTAAATCGTCTATAAAAAGCCAAATCGTTTGGAATATGAAGATAAACATCAATATTACAAACGAGCTGAAAAAATTAAAAACGAACCTTGATAGTATATACCGGTCTAGAATTCTCAAATGTTCTAATTTCTGATGATGTAGTAGCCTTTCTCTTCCTGCTTAGCTTCATCAAAAGTAAATAAGGTTTTTGATAAAGGCTGATTCGTTTTAAAAGAATTAACAGTTATGGTGGTCTTAGTTCCGTTCTTTCCAGTTTCAATTAGCTTATAGATGTGTTTTGTTTCCTGATCTATGCCTAAAAGCCTTGTTTTTATTTCTGTATCGGAATCTATTGGAGTTAATTTTACATACTGGATTTTTCTACCTTGCACGTTTTGCAGAATATCCATAGCGTAGTTATGTCCTGATCTATAAAACGTGAGCATTTTTGAAGGTGTCATTGCATTTTCATCTTCGGATTGGTCTTCAATAGTTACTTCTTCATTTTCCGGTACGATGGTATACACTTTTTTTCCGTCAAATAATTGTTGGGAACCTAAGTAGTTAAAAATATACTTTTCACCGGCTAAGGTAACATCACCACGTGTTTCTTGATTGATTCCCGCCTCCGTATTGCTAAGGTCAAATTTAAAATCTACAAAAATATTGTCGTAGCTTTTTACTTTCGCGTATACCTCGTCCAGCAGAGCTTTTGCTTGTTCAGCCTTTTGGGCATGCGAAACACCTGCTACTAATAAAAACCCGAATATTATGATTACTTTTTTCATTGATATAAATTTATTTCTTCTATGTATAATTCCTTAAAGTGAGTTGTCTAACACTTCTGTATTTGTAATTGGAACGCTTAAATTACCTTAGCTAAGCACTTTCATTATCCAACAAGAGCTGTAAAGCTACAAGGTCTGAAACTAACACTTGCCTAGCTTTGCTGCCCTCAAAAGGACCTACAATTCCTGCTGCTTCTAGTTGATCTACAATACGACCTGCACGATTATAACCAAGCTTTAATTTTCTTTGTATTAAAGAAGCCGACCCTTGTTGGGCAATTACGATCACCTCGGCGGCCTCCCTAAATTTACTATCTCTATCGGATACATCATAATCAACGTTCGTGCCAGAATCCTCACCCACATATTCGGGTAATTCATGTGCTTCTGGATAGGCGCGCTGGCTACCTATGTAATCTACTATTTTGGCAACTTCCGGTGTGTCTACAAATGCGCATTGTATTCGAGTCACATCATTCCCCTGTGTAAATAACATATCCCCACGCCCAATAAGCTGATCCGCACCTTGTGCATCCAAAATAGTTCGGGAATCTATTTTTGAAGTCACCCTAAATGCCAATCTCGCAGGGAAATTTGCTTTAATGATTCCCGTGATTACATTTACAGATGGTCGTTGCGTGGCAATGATCAAGTGAATGCCAATGGCCCTGGCCAGCTGGGCTAGTCTAGCGACAGGCGTTTCTACTTCTTTACCCGCTGTCATAATTAAATCTGCAAATTCATCAATGACCAAAACTATATATGGTAGGAACTTGTGTCCATCGTTAGGATTTAATTTTCTGGCCTTAAATTTTGTGTTATACTCTTTAAGATTACGGACCATAGCTAACTTCAATAGCTCGTAACGGTTGTCCATCTCAATACAAAGCGAATTCAAGGTGTGTATTACCTTGGTGTTATCCGTGATAATTGCCTCTTCCGAATCTGGAAGTTTGGCCAGGAAATGGCGTTCTATCTTATTGTAGAGTGTTAGTTCTACCTTTTTTGGATCAACGAGGATGAATTTGACTTCGGCGGGATGCTTTTTGTATAACAGCGATGTTAATACAGCATTAAGACCAACCGATTTACCTTGCCCAGTAGCGCCTGCCATAAGCAAGTGCGGCATTTTTGCTAAATCTACCACAAAGGTTTCGTTGCTAATGGTTTTACCAAAAGCAATAGGCAGTTCCATCTCAGCGTTTTGAAATTTTTTCGAAGCTATTACGGAACGCATGGAAACGATAGTGGCGTTTTTATTAGGAACCTCTATACCAATAGTTCCCTTGCCGGGTATCGGAGCAATAATTCTAATGCCCAATGCTGCCAGAGATAGGGCAATATCGTCTTCCAGGTTTTTTATTTTTGAAATTCGGATACCTGCGTCAGGAACGATTTCGTATAACGTAACTGTAGGGCCAATGGTCGCTTTTATCTGCGCAATACCTATTTTATAGTTTTTTAGGGTATCTACGATTCGATCTTTGTTTTCCTCGAGTTCTTGTTGATTTATGGTGATGCCGCCGGTGACGCCATGCTGATCTAAAAGTTCTATTGTTGGGAACTTGTAGTTCCCTAATTCTAATGTAGGATCAAATTCACCAAAATCGTCTACAAGTTTATTGGCTAGGATATCAATTTCTTCCTGCTCCTCTATAATCTGTTCCACTTCCATATTTAACGAAGGCTGTTCTTCCTCTTTCTTTGGTAAGGTTACTTCCAAATCAGCTTTGGATGGTTCCTTTTCTAAATGTGGAATCTCCGCTTTATGCGTATAGGTGTCAAGAATAATAGGTTCTTCCTCTCTGCCACTTAGGGGAAAGTTTTCATCGGATTCTAAAATCGTTTTTTTTGATGTTTTAAATTCAGATGATAATGCTCGCTTTTTAGATTTAAAAAAAGCTGCAACATCATCTGGTGTAAGTTTAAATAACCGCACGGCAATAAAGACAAGACCAAACACTAGCAACAGAAGCACGCCTATTTTACCAGTATAATCTTGCAGAAAGTCGTTGATTTCATAGCCTATTAACCCACCCAAAAGCGGACTTTCTGTAGCGAAAAAACCAAGGGTAACAGAGATCCAGATGATAAAAATAAGTCCCCATATCCATTTTTTAATAAGGCCTTTGCTATCTAAGCCCAAAAACATGTAAACACCACTTAAACAAAGTAAAAGTGGAAATATCAAAGCTGATATACCAAAACCTTTGTACACGAAAAAATGACTTACACTGGCGCCAAATTTGTTTAAAAGATTTTTAGCTTGTTCATTGCGGTCCCTGAACTGCGTTAACATACTTTGGTCTTCTTGCCACGTAAAATAATATGAAACAAATGAGAAGAACAAGGCAATACTAAAGAGCGCCAATAAGCTACCCAATAGTATCTTATTCTGTTTGGAAAAGAGTACGACTGGTTTCTTTTTAGGGGGTGTTGGCTTTTTTTTGGTTGCCTTCTTTGCCATGAACTATTCTATTGAAGCGGCTAAATTACAAATTTACGTCCTAAGCGGTCCGTATTGTATGTCTAAAATATCTTAGGAAAATAAATAATATAGCCAATAATACTGGCTATTATAGAAACGATCATTACGGCTCCGGCCGAAATATCCTTTATGAGACCTATTTTGGTGTCAAATTCAGGTTGTACAAAATCGGATAATTTTTCAACAGCAGTATTCATACCTTCAACACCCAAAACAAGGGCAATTGCGAAAAGCTGTATCATCCATTCCGTTGAACTGATTTCAAAATAAAAACCTGCGGCTGTCATTATCAAACCTAAACATACCTGGATTTTTATACTGGATTCGGTACGAATCAAAAGTATGGCTCCGCGAATAGCGAAGCCAACACTCTTAATTCTATTTACTAGAAAGGATTCTTTGGGCATAAGATATTTTACAGCTTTCTAGGCCATTAAAGCTTCTAATGCGGATTTGTAGTTAGGTTCGTCTACGATTTCCGGAACCTGCTCGGAGTACAATACGGTTCCTTTTTCATCTATAACCACAACTGCTCTAGAGTGTAATGACGTTAATGGGCCATCTGTAAATTCAAGGTTATAGGACTTTCCAAAATTCCCATCCTTAAAATCCGAAAGCATTTCAACATTCTCTATACCTTCTGCACCGCAAAAACGGGCTTGGGCAAAGGGTAGGTCTTTAGATACGCAGAGTACAATGGTATTTTCAAGTTCCGCTGCTTCAGTGTTAAATTGTCTCACAGATTGTGCGCAAGTACCCGTATCTACACTTGGGAAGATATTAAGTACGACTTTAGAACCTTCATAATCAGAAAGTTTGACTGTGGCCAAATCGTTTGTGGTCAACTGAAATTCTGGAGCTTTACTTCCTGTAGCAGGTAGTGTTCCTAGCGTATGTATGGTATTTCCTTTTAATGTAACTGCAGCCATTTTGTTGTCTTTAAAATTAGATTGTGAAATTAAAAAATATAAGTAGAAAATGTAAGTGTTTGCGAAAGTAAATGATCAATAGGGCATGCTTTTGAAGCTAAGTTTGAGCAAGTATGTTTGAAAATTAGTATTCAGCACTATTTTCATTATCCTTCAAAGGGGTGCGCCTTGATAGTCATTAAACTAATAGCAATTAGCGCAATATACTGTCTGATGTGCACTTGTGCTCAAAATTGTAGAATTGAATTTATCCCGTTTATTAATAAATCGCCTTCAATTAAGCAGTTGCTTTAGTAGCCAATTGTTTGATTTTAATTCCTAAACCTGCAAAAATCAAGGTCATGATAGGGCTTAGCCAATTGAAAATTGCGAACATAAAATACTCTCCTACGCCAACTCCTAAAACCCCACTGTGATAAGCGCCACATGTATTCCAAGGAATTAAAACTGAAGTAACTGTTCCTGAGTCTTCCAGCGTACGACTTAGGTTTTCCGGTGCCAAACCTCTATCTGCGTATGCCTTGGCGAACATTTTTCCGGGCACTACTATGGCAAGGTATTGGTCTGATGCGGTAACGTTCAAAGCCAAACAACTTGCTACCGTACTAGCAAACAGTCCAAATGTACTTTTTGCCATACTCAATAATGCCGAGCTAATTCGAGATAAAGCACCTATGCCGTCCATTATGCCACCAAACACCATAGCACAAACGATGAGCCATATGGTGCCAAGCATACCTGCCATGCCTTTCGCTGAAAACAGATCACTAAGGGCTTTATTATCGGACGGGACGGTAGTTTCTACAGTAATTGCTTTTAGTATGCCTTTATAACCTGATTCAAAGGTCAGTTCCTTTGTGTTGGTTATACCGGCTACGATATCCGGTTGAAAAATCAAGGCAAAAATCGCCCCTAAAAGTGTCCCAATAAGCAGGGCTGCCAGTGGGGGAGTTTTTTTAACGATTAATACAATAACTACAATGGGAACGATAAAGAGCCAGCCGTTAATGTCAAAACTTAGCTCAATAGATTTTAATATACCATCGATATCGGCGGTTCCAGAGGTGTCCAAATTCAGTCCAATAATAATAAAAACAACCAGCGTAATTAAAATAGTAGGTATGGTGGTTATGGTCATATATTTAATATGACTAAAAAGTTCGCCGCCTGCCATCGCTGGAGCTAGGTTCGTTGTATCGCTCAAAGGGGAAAGCTTGTCGCCAAAATAGGCGCCAGAAAGTGCAGCACCTGCGGTCATACCCAATGAGATACCCAAGGCATCGCCGATTCCTATTAACGCAATACCTACGGTAGCAGAGGTGGTCCAGCTACTGCCTGTTGCAATAGATATAATCGCGCAGATAATAACACAGGCCGCAAGAAAAATCGTGGGGTTTAATATTTGAAGTCCATAATAAATCATGGCAGGAATAATACCACTGATCAACCATGTTCCTGCAAGGGCACCAACCATTAGAAGTATAAGCAGGGCACCGGTAGTGGATTTAACATTTTCCGCTACTTCAGCAATCATCGTTTTATAAGAAACTTTGTTTCTAAACCCTACGATAGCGGCAACGGCCCCACCTAGCAATAGCACAAACTGATTGGAGCCGCTTAAAGCATCATCTCCAAAAACGTACACATTGTAGGCTAACATTCCTACTAAAACAATAACGGGAATCATTGCTTCCCAGATGCTTAGTTCTTTATTTTCTACAATATTTTCGTTCTGTCTATGCTTGTTTTGGTTTTGCTTGGCCATCAACACTGGGTTTGGTTATCCTGTAATATTACAACTTATGGTACGGATGTGCAAGCCGAAAATGAAAGCACTACGAGTTGACGACCGTCCTAATTTCTAGAATTCCCAACTGCGTCATACACTCCTTTATTTGGTCGTAAGTCCTTTTAATATCGTTGTCCAATCCTATGGAAAAACGGATTAACCCTTCTCCGAGTCCCATTTCCTTTTGTTCTTCCTCGGGAATTTCGGAAGAGGTGGAACTACCCGGGGCGCTGAACAGGGTTTTGTAAAATCCTAGGCTTACCGCCAAGTAGCCCAACTTTTTATCCTGCATTAATTCCATTAGCGCGTTTGCCTTTTCTAAAGAACCCACATCGAGCGTCATAAGACCACCAAAACCATAGTCTGGGTTCATTTGATTTTTCATTTTTAAATGTCCGGAATGGGAGGGAAGTCCAGGATACACCACCCGTAAACCGTCAGCTTCAAATTTTTTGGCAAGAAACAGGGCGTTTTCACTGTGTTTTTGAATTCTAATATGCAGTGTTCGCATATTTTTCAATATCGATGCTGCTCGCTGACTATCCAAGGTGCTTCCCAATAGCATTCCCGCACCGTCATTTACGTCTTTTAAACTAAGGCAGAAGTCCGTGGTACCGCAAACAACCCCGGCAACACAGTCGCTTGTCCCATTTATAAATTTGGTTAAACTATGGATCACAATATCGGCACCTAAGCTAGCTGGTCGTATGCTTAAGGGAGAAAAGGTATTATCTACCACTAAAGGTATTTTATGGGAGGTGGTCACGCGTGATAGGGTAGCAATATCCGCAATTTCTAACAATGGATTACTAATGCTTTCGCAATATATCATTTTAGTGTTTGGGGTTACGGCATTTTTAACCGCTTCCATATCGGTTATGTCCACAAAGGATGTTTTGATATTAAATTTTTTCAGGAAATTTTTCATGAAGGCATAGGTGCCTCCATAAATGGTCCTGCTGCTTATGATATGGTCGCCAGCGTTGCAGAGCTGTAAAATTACCGCAGTAATCGCACCCATTCCACTTGCCGTTACATTCGCACTTTCGGTGCCCTCCAGTGCCGCTAGCGCTTCACCCAAATATAGGTTAGAGGGAGAGGAGTGTCTGCTGTACAGGTAGCAACCCTCGGTATTTCCTTCAAAGGTATCGAACATGGTCTTGGCCGATAGGAAAGTGTAGGTAGAGGAATCGGATATGGAAGGGTTTACACCACCATATTCTCCAAAATATTGTAAATCCTGTAAATCGTTCGCAGCTTTCTTACTCATAATCGTATAATTTTATGTGTAAATTTACCTTTTACAAGATTAATTGTCAATTGAAATGTATTTTTACGGAATATAAAACTATATTTTAGGTATATTTAGATAATATAACGGATATACATTGCGTTGTTTCCATACAACAGGAATATGGTTCTTTATGAAGTTAGACACTACCGATTTAAAGTTGTTGAACTTATTACAGGAAGATTGTAAAAAAACAACAAAGGAATATGCCCACCAGCTGGGACTTTCAACTACAGCTATATACGAGCGCATTAAACGATTGGAAAAATCAAAAGCCATTAAACGCTACGTAGCATTAGTGGATACAGCTCAGGTAGACAAGAGTTTTACCGTGTTCTGTCATATAAAACTGGTGCAACATACCAGGGACAATATCAAACAATTTGAAAGGGAGGTATTGCAATTGGAAGAGGTTGTAGAATGCCATCATTTAAGCGGGGATTATGATTACCTGTTAAAAATAGTTGTTAAGGATATGAAGGATTATCGCAACTTTATGGTTGCTAAGCTTACTGCCATAAACCATATTGGTAGTACGCAGAGTTCTTTTACGATCAAGGAGGTAAAGCATTCTACCGTAATCCCGCTTTAAAAACAGAAAATAGTATTAATTTTACAGCAATTCGAAAAAATAGAATTTATGAATCAATATGATGTAGCCATTATAGGCTCGGGACCTGGAGGATATGTTGCCGCAATCCGTTGTGCCCAACTGGGAATGAAAACCGCAATAGTTGAAAAATATCCAACATTAGGAGGTACTTGTTTGAATGTTGGCTGTATACCTTCGAAAGCTTTGTTGGATTCTTCGCATCATTATGAAGATGCCGTAAAGCATTTTGAGGAGCATGGGATTAACATTTCTGGGGAAATCAAAGTTAATCTAGAAAAAATGATCGGCAGAAAGCAAGCCGTCGTGGATCAGACCACCAAGGGTATTGAATTTTTAATGGATAAAAATAAAATAGATGTGCTACAAGGTTTGGGTAGTTTTAAGGATGCTACCCACGTAACCATCACCAAAGACCATGGAAGTACCGATACTATTGAAGCTAAGCATATTATTATCGCGACCGGTTCTAAGCCCTCTACTCTTCCATTTATTACTGTTGATAAGGAAAGAATCATTACGTCTACAGAGGCCTTGAAGCTAAAGGAAATACCAAAACACATGATCATTATCGGTGGTGGTGTTATTGGATTAGAACTGGGTCAGGTATACAAAAGACTTGGGGCAGAGGTTACGGTCGTAGAATTCATGGATCGCATTATCCCAACAATGGATGCTGCACTTTCCAAGGAACTTATGAAAGTTTTAAAAAAGCAAAAGGTGAAATTTGCACTTTCGCATAAAGTAAAATCCGTAGAACGAAAAGGGGATGCCATTACTGTTAAGGCGGATGACAAAAAAGGAAATGAAGTGGTTTTTGAAGGGGACTACTGTTTGGTGTCGGTAGGAAGAAGCCCTTTTACGAAAGGACTTAATCTAGAAGCAGCCGGTGTGAAATTGGATGATCGTGGTAGAGTAGCTGTTGACAGCCACTTGAAAACGAATGTGGATAATATATATGCCATTGGAGATGTCGTTAAAGGAGCTATGTTAGCACATAAGGCAGAAGAGGAAGGCACCTTGGTCGCTGAACAATTGGCAGGTCAGAAACCCCATATCGATTATAATTTAATTCCTAATGTAGTGTATACGTGGCCAGAAGTAGCCTCGGTAGGCAAAACGGAAGAAGAATTAGTAGAAGCCGGTATTGCGCATAAAGTTGGACAATTTCCTATGCGTGCATTAGGGCGTGCCAGAGCCAGTGGCGATATAGACGGATTCGTAAAAATATTGGCAGATAAAACAACCGATGAAGTATTGGGGGTACACATGATCGGTGCACGATGTGCAGATTTGATTACCGAGGCGGTTACCGCTATGGAGTTCCGCGCATCTGCTGAGGATATGGCACGTATGAGCCATGCCCACCCAACCTATGCAGAGGCCGTTAAGGAAGCAGCATTGGCCGCGACCGAAGACCGTGCCTTGCACATCTAAAAATAACTATTCATGTGAATTGATAATAAAAAAGCAGCCTGTTCAGGCTGCTTTTTTATTTTTTAAACTCCAATAATTTTAACTTAATACTAATTCTTATGACTCCCATCACAGTAAGGAGGATTACTTGTTTTTTTACAAGTGCATAAAAAGGCCGATTTGTCCTCTTCAACGCTAAACCCTAGGGAAGGTGGTTTGTTGTGTGCTCTATGGGCACCATCACAAAAAGGTTGATTTGCGCTATGGCTGCAGGTGCACCATGCGTATTTCTTGTCTTTTTCTAAATCTACCTGAATTGGTGCGTAAGTGTTATCGCTCATGTTTCTAATTTTTTTACAAATTAAGCTAAAGAAGCGACAACTAAAACAGCGGGGCTCAATTCTTAATCAGTCCAAATAATTTGGCCAATTTCAGGGAAAAGCTCCGTATCAAACTAAAACCGAATAACGCAGCATATTCCATTCGTTTTCGTGCCAAGTTAAAGAAGGTGTTTGCAGATAGTTTAATGCTTACCTTATGGTCTTCATAACGCAGTGCTAAATAAGAGCAAACCACCATAAATAAAATTGCTCCTGGAACAACGATGTTTGGGCTTAGCGAATGGTGAAAGAACCCGTAAAGTCCTAAGCCAGTAAAGCTGCCGTACAAAATAATAAAATGAACAATGTATATGGATAAGGTGCTTTGTCCCAGTCTCAAGAGTGTTTTATTGGTCAAAAACGTTCTAAAGAGCATAAATAGAGCAAAAACCAAAAGGACATCTCCGAGCCTAATGAACAGATAGTTGTTATAAAAGATAGCTTCAAATACTTGTATCCCCGTTGCTTTTGAGAATGCCAGAAACGCATCGGATGAATAAAAAATAAGTGCTGAACCTACGAGTGCGCATATACCTATAGCCATAGGATACATAAGTTTACGATTCCTATATCGATAAAATAAAACCGAAGTAAAACTGCCAAAGGTGGCGTATCCAAACCATGGTATAATGGTGAACACAGAACCATTTGTTTTGGTAAAATAATTCGCTATCCACTGGGGTAATAGTTCAAAATGAACGGGTTTGTACCAAGGCTCAAATATGAATAGCGCAACAGTAGTAGTCACTAGGACAATAGGAAGTAACCACTTCTTTTGATTGGCCGTTAGAATATATATAGTGATAATCCCAAGGATGGATAAGCCTATACAATGTAGCACATCCACGAGATAAAAAGAACTATATACCTCCCCCTTAAATAGGCCGAATAGATTTATACGCAGTAAGTAACCAATAGCCAGTAACTCAAATCCACGTTTTATTCCTTTTTGTACTCTTGGGTTGTCCCATCCTTGTTGGGGCGCTCTTATTAAAAGGTATGTGAAGATAAAACCGGAAATAGTAAAGAATACCGGCGCCGTTATTCCTCTAAAATATTTCCAAATACTAAAAAAAAGGTTAGAATCATCCCGAAATACATTATCGAGAAGTCCATCTATAAAATGTCCTTGTAACATCATGAGGATGGCCCATGCGCGGATGGCATCAACAAAATA
>CAYGUY010000043.1:22436-32898 GCA_964353165.1 uncultured Maribacter sp. | reverse complement strand
TCTAAATCCCCATCAATCCAAAAGCGCCCTTGACCAAAAATTGCGTATCCGAATTAAAGGAGTCTGTCATTTCAATAGCCGAATACCCAGCACCACTGGCACCAATCTTTACTTCTTGGGATTTAAAGAAATACGTGTCACCCTCCTTTTTATCTAAAATCAAAACATATGGTGCGCCATCTACCATTACCACTGCCTCGTTTGGTAATGCCTCTTCATTTTTAGAACTCGTAATAATGGATGCATCAACGAACATGCCTGTTAGAAAATTATTCTCCGATTCGTCGAGTAAATGCCCGTGTACTTTAATAGTTCTATTCTCCTCCATGGCTGCACCTACCAAATGCACTTCGGCTTTAAAGATTTCTACGGAAGCTTCGGGAATATTAAAATCGATTTCCTGTCCTTTTTTGATTTTCATAATATCCTTTTCAAAAACCGAAAGCTCCAAATGAATATGCTCGTTATCGATAATCTCTAAAATAGAGCTTGCGGGAGATACGTAGGTTCCCCTGTTCACATTGACTTTACTAATACTACCCGAAATAGGTGCGTAAATGGTGGCAACAGAACTAATATTCCCTTTTTCCACTTGAGTAGGAGCGATATTGAGCAGCTGTAATTGCTTGGACAAGCCTGCATGTCTTGCTATGGCAGATTTATAGGTACTTTCTGTTTGTAAATAACTTTTTTGTGACGTGATGTTTTCAGCCTTCATGGTTTGCTGTCGGTCAAACTCTGCCTTTAAATAGGTTAACTGTTGGTGTACTTCCATATATTCTTGTTGTAGCCTTACAAATTCAGGATTTTCAATGGTAACCAACCGCTGCCCTTTTTTTACAATATCTCCAACTAATAAAGGTGTTTCCTTTATATATCCGCCCATAGTGGCACTAACAACGGCCCTATTTTCTGGTGGCACATCTATGGTCCCGTTTACATCAACGGTTATTGGAAACCCTTTTTCTTCTAAATTACCTAGCTGCATGCCGTTTGTTTTGAACTGTGTTTCGCTAACTTGGATGAGACCATCATCTTTTTCATTAGTTTCCGAATCCGACGACTGGGGAGTATCCCCACAAGACCATAGAATAAATAGGAAACTTAAATATATAATTTTTGATAGAGTACGATTCATAATACGATGTTTATAAGGTTAAGTAATTAATGGCGATGGCAGTCTGATTGTACAGTTGGAGCTTTTCCAGATAATCCAATGTTATACCATAGGCACTTTCCAAACTTTGGATATATTGATAAAAATCGATTTCCCCGTTTCTAAAACTAAGGTGTGCCGTTTTTAGAATTTCCTCGGAGACCTGATTTCCTGCATTTTCGTAATAATCAAGTGTTTCCTGAAGTTGGGAAAGTTCCGTTTTTAAGGTGCGAAGCTTGGTCTTTAGTTGAATTGTGTACTCCTCGGATTCTGCCACGGCAATATCTGCAGCGAAACCGGCGGCCTTTATGCGTGAAGACGTACCCCCAAAAAGTAAAGGAATTTTTAAACCCACCTGATATCCAGATAAGCGTTCATTAGTATTGGCCGTTGTCCCGCTGAAATATTCAACACCGATATCTGGGAGTAATTGCTGCTTTTCAAAACGCTTTTCGGCCTCGGAAACCGCTATTCGGTTTTGGTAAAAGTCGATTTCCGGACTATTATCTATGACCATATTGGTTACCAATACCTTAAGCACAGGCTCATCCGCTATAGTTATGCTGTCTTTTGTCTGTATGGTCTTTAACACTTCCGCATAAGCTGCTAAGACCTCCTTTTGAGCACCCTTAAAATTGAGGTGTATTTGTTGTTGTTTGGAAGCTGCTGTAATTTTTTCCAAGTAATTGGTTTCCCCTAATTCAAAACGTCTGGCAGCAACCTTAGCAAAATTGGCATACATACTATCCAACCTTTTATAAACACGTTCTTTTTCCCTTGCTACCTGAAAGCTGTAATAAGCCGCGGTAAGTCTTCTTTCCAGTGCCTTTTCCTGAATATCATAGCTATTTTCCGATAGGGCATACTTTGCCTTGTTCAGTTTTCGCTCGGAAAAATAAACCGTTGGAAACCGAAAATCCTGTTGAACGCCAAATACCCGTAATGGGGCATCGCTAAGGGTAAGATTGTTTTCGTCAAATTGATAGTACACTTGGGTCTTATCAAAACTAAAGGCACTTTCGACCAAAACATCCGATTTATCCACCTGTAAACTGCTTGCCTTAAGTCCGGCGTTATTTTCTATCGCCATAGGAATAAGCTGATGTAAGTTTTTTGGTTGCTCTTGCGCCATCATGACCGTTGAACCCAGCAATACCAGCAATGTCAATACGGATGTCGAAAGTTTAGTCGATGGATTCCTGTTGACATCATTCCGGTTAACATAAGCATACAGTACCGGTAGCACGACTAAGGTCAATATGGTGGCAGTAATCAATCCTCCAATTACAACGGTTGCCAACGGTCGCTGTACCTCTGCCCCTGCGTTCGTAGAAATCGCCATAGGTAAAAAACCTAGGGCAGCAGCGGAGGCTGTTAATAATACGGCACGTAAACGATCTAAGGTGCCTTGCTTTACAAGAGCTTCAATTGAATCAAAGGATTCTTTCTTTAGTTCCTTAAAATGCTCGATCAATACGATACCATTGAGTACGGCAATACCAAATAAAGCAATAAAACCAACTCCTGCCGATATGCTAAAAGGCAAATCCCTAAACCATAGCAAAAAAACACCACCGACTGCTGCCAATGGAATTGCTGAATAAATCATTAGCGCTTCTTTTACAGATGAAAAAGCAAAATATAATAGAATAAATATCAAAATCAATGCAATGGGTACCGCTACCAGTAAACGGGATTTGGCACTTTGCAAATTCTCCAACTGTCCGCCATATGTAATGGTATAGCCCACCGGTAGTTTAATGTTCTCGTCAATAAGTGTTTTAACATCATCAACTACGGACTGTAAATCTCGGTTACGAACATTTATACCTACTACGATTCTTCTTTTTGTATCGTCCCTAGAGATTTTTGCGGCACCCGTTTGATACCCAATAGTTGCCAATTCTGATAAGGGAACCTTACCACCCATGGGTAGGTCTACAAATAGGTTTTTGAGGTTATCAATATCTTTTCGTTTTTTTTTATCCAAGCGAACGACCAAATCGAATCGTTTTTCCCCTTCAAATACACTACCCGCTTTTTTTCCTGCAAAACCCATGGAAACCATATCATTGAGCTCCTGTATGGATAAACCGTATCTCGCAATCTTCGCACGATCATAACGAACATTCATTTCTGGCAACCCATCTACTTTCTCCACGGAAATATCTGCAGCACCGGCAACATCTGCAATCAAAGCTCCTATCTCATTTCCTTTTTTAGCCAGAATATTCAAATCCTCTCCAAAAACTTTAATGGCAATGTCAGCTCTAACCCCTGTTATCAATTCATTAAAACGCATTTCAATAGGTTGGGTAAATTCTACTTCCATACCTGGAATTATGGCCAACGCTTCCTTAAACTTATCTGCCAATTCATCCTTTGAGGATGCGGAAGTCCACTCGCTTTTTGGATTTAAAATGATAATCACATCGCTCTCCTCCATCGACATGGGATCTGTAGGCACTTCTGCAGCACCAATCCGTGTAACTACTTGTTTAACTTCAGGAAATCCTTGTAATAGTATTTGCTCAATTTTAGTGGTTATTTTTACTGTATTGGTCAAAGAAGTACCTGTTTTTAACACCGGCTGAATTACAAAATCTCCCTCATCCAGTGTAGGTACAAACTCAGCGCCCATGGTACTATACACATAAATAGAAAAGGACAGTAACGCTATTGCAATTGCCAATACCAGTTTCTTACTTTCCAAAGCAAAATCGATTACCGGTTCATAGCCTTTTTTAATCCATTTCATCAATCGTACAGCGATATTCTTATCCGTAGTTTTCGATGGTCTTAAGAATAGTGACGCAACAACCGGCACGTATGTAAAACAGAATAACATCGCACCAATCAGGGCAAAACTAAAGGTCAATGCCATTGGTTTGAACATCTTACCCTCTACCCCAGTCAAAGAGAGAATAGGAATAAAAACGATGAGAATAATCAACTGACCAAAGATGGCAGAATTCATCATTTTGGATGCTCCGGAAAGCACAATAGTATCCTGTAGTTGTTGTCGGTTGGTAGTATTCAAATTTGCCATCTCCTCTTTTTGTTGGGTAATCTTGAATGCTATGAATTCTACAATAATTACGGCGCCATCTATGATAATACCAAAATCAATGGCCCCTAGGCTCATTAAGTTCGCATCTACCCCAAAAATATACATTAGGGAAAGTGCGAATAGCAGACACAAGGGAATTACCGATGCTACGACGAGTCCAGATCTTAAATTTCCCAAAAGGAGTACCACAACGAAAATAACGATCAAACAACCTAGGATTAGGTTCTCTGAAACAGTGAAGGTTGTTTTGGCAATTAACTCGCTACGCTCCAAGAAGGCATTTATATACACTCCTTCTGGAAGGGATTTAGAAATTTCCGCAACACGTATCTTTACCGCATCGATTACCTTTTTAGAATTCGCATCCTTAAGCATCATTACTTGTCCTAAGACTTTTTCGCCCTCTCCGTTGCCGGTTATAGCACCAAATCTAGTAGCACTTCCAAAACCTACTGTAGCTACATCTTTAATAAAAACGGGAACCCCATCTCTATTAGTGACTACAATATTTCTGATGTCATCTAAAGAGGAAACTAAGCCCTCACCTCGAATAAAAAATGCCTGATTTACTTTCTCTATATATCCACCGCCCGAAACGCTATTGTTTTCTTCCAAAGCTCTAAATACCTCGTGTGCAGAAATATCCATAGCATTTAACTGTCCAGTGTTAATTGCTACTTCATACTGTTTTAAGAAACCACCCCAAGTATTTACCTCTACCACACCAGGAATTCCAGACAACTGCCGTTTTACGATCCAATCCTGTATGGTTCGTAAGTCTTCCGCATTGTATTTATCTTTAAACTCGGGTTTTACATCAAGAATATACTGATATATCTCTCCTAAACCTGTCGTAATTGGGCCCATTTCCGGCGTACCAAAACCCTCCGGGATTTTCTCGCTTGCAGATTTAATCTTTTCGGCTATCAATTGCCTGGGGAGATACGTACCCATGTCATCTTCAAAAACAATAGTAACTACGGAGAGTCCAAATTTTGAAATGGACCTAATCTCCTTTACTCCTGGAAGATTTGCCATTTCCAACTCCACAGGATAGGTTATGAATTGCTCCATGTCCTCAGTAGCCAAATTTCTTGAGGTGGTAATTACCTGCACTTGGTTATTCGTGACGTCGGGTACTGCCCCAATTGGAATTTGGGACAGGGAATACAAGCCAAAACCGATAATAAAAACGGTAAACAAGAGTATTAAAAACTTGTTACGTAAACTGAAATTAATAATATAAGTTAGCATTTTGTATAAAATAAATAACGTGAACAGACTAAGCGAAAGAATAGGCTTAGTGCTAAAAAAAGAATGTCCGTACTTAAATTATGCGTTTCGGGGAGGCTGAAGAATGCCTTCCGAATGAACCGAAGAGAAAGGAGCTTGATAGTGAAAATTGAACATTCTATGTTCAAAAACATCTACTATGGTATGCTCTATAAAAGTTGTATTCAGCGCGAAATCCATAACGGAAATCGTGTTAGAATGATGTTGAAAAGGGAGCTGCTCGTGTTCTTGTTTTTCCTCTTGATGTTCTTTATTATGTGCCGCTTTTAGTTCCCCGTAATGTTTTGAAATAAAAACCAACACATTATCGCCATATTGCTCACTGTGAAACTGGGCATGTTCAATAAACTCATCTATTTGTACCAAATCATCCATATGCATTCCAAGGCTTTGCAGCAGGACTACGGCTGATAATAGTATGGAGAATAGTTTGTTCATTATTATAAAGTTAGAAAAAATAGATGAACTTAAACAACTTTTGTTCAAAAGTTGAGGGTGGACTTTCGCTGGTTTCTAGAAAGTTAGGGAACATTACCAAAATACATTTTGAGTACCATAATTATACAATTGTATACCTTTGCATTCCAAACACCCATGTTTATTGACGTCAGAGCTTACACTCAAAAAAGCACTGTAGTAAATTCTCTTTAGTTAACAATAAAATACATCCAAATAAACGCTTATTTAGATTAAAAATCGATTACAACACCTATACCAGGAATCACAGATCCGGGTTCCTGTTTTATGATCGTTAGGCTCCTGGGCTGCACTACCATACCACCCGCATCACGGTTTAAACCGTATTCTGGCGGACTAGGATTGTTCTGTCCTAGGATGTTCTGTGCCTCTATAAAAAAGTTCAAGGCAAACTTTTCAAAGTTCCATTTCTTGTCCAAACGCACGTCCAAAGCACTGAAAATTTCCAATTTATCCTCCCCCAACCGGGAATAGTCCAAAACAACTTCTGGATAATTCGCCAAGGTAGCATCCAAATCGGTAGGAACAAAAGGAGTTCTTCCTGCAAAGCGATATCTAGAACTGAATTCCCAGTTGCGATTGAATTTATAGCCCCCAACAAAGGACACCAAATGCCTACTGTCCCAAACCGAAGGAATAAAGTTACTGGTGTCAAACCCTGTAAACTCGCTATAAAACCAAGTATAGGCAAAAATACCATAGAAATTATTGGACAGCTTTTGCTGAAACTGTAATTCAGCCCCATAGCTCCTACCCTTCCCGACAGTCTCAATAGGCTCACTACCCAAGACTTCAAATCCACCTCCTTTATTAGCTAAGGAGACACCATCTCGTACGGATACCGGATAATCCTCATAACGCTTATAGAATCCTTCCAAGGAAATACTTGACGACGGAGTGAAATAGTGCTGTAATCCTAAAACTAGATGATCGCTAAGCGTATAATCAACATCTTGATTGATCAATTCATTCCCATTGTTCCGGAAACCTAATATGGTATACGGTGGAATCTTAAAATAGCGCCCTACGGATCCGTTTAAGCGCCAGTCCGGAGCGAACTCGTAGGAGGCGGACATCCGGGGCGAAAAGGTACTTAGCAAGTTATCATTAGATGTAAACGTATCGTCGTCCATGCGAAAGCCTACCGATACATCTAGCTTATCATTTATAAACGAACGTGTTACATTGGCGAAAACCCCATATTTCACAAAGTCGATTTCGGTATCAAATACCAAGTTATTACGAACATCGGTAGTGGTATTGCTATAATCCGAATGTTGCAGGTTGAGTCCCGTACTCAATTTCCAGCCATCAAAAAACTGGTTCAGTTCATAACGCACTTTGGTTTCGGATTCCCTGGCATCGTTTCCAAATATAACACCGGTTTCATTTACAGGATCGGAATAACGTGTAAAGTCGTTAGAGAGGGTGTTATTGCTCAACGTGGTGAGCATAAAACCACTGCTGTTCTTAAACCGATTTCGCCATGTAACCCCCATTGTGTTGGTACGCTGCTGTATAAATGGAGTTTGGTCCAGTGTCGCCTGCTGATCAGGGTCAAACTCATCTGGTGGGGCCACGGAAAAATCATCAATAGAACCAAGACCTAAAAAGGTTAATGTGTTGTAGTCGTCTAATTCATGGTTCAGCTTATATTGGTAATCCCAGTAATCAGGTCGGATTGGTAAGCCAATAGCCTGAAAAAGAAACTGAAGATAACTTCTACGTACCGATGCCAAAAATGTAGTTTTTGAACCCTCCCCTTCTTGTTTGAACAAAGGACCTTCTAAGGTAAGGGCAGCCTCACTGGCACTTAATCTAAAATTACCCGCAAAATTTCTATTGTTTCCATTGCGCTGTTCAAATTGAAGTACGCCGGAAAGCGGATTATCATACCGCGCATTAAATGCCGATGTGGAGAGCGTTACATTGTCAATGAAAGACACATTGATGAGTCCCACCGGACCGCCTGCACTCCCCTGCGTAGCAAAGTGATTGATATTGGGGATTTCCATCCCGTCCAAGTAATAAACGGTTTCGTTGGGCGCACCACCACGAATGATCAAGTCATTTCGAAAACCGCCAATGGAAGGCGATACTCCCGGTAAGGTCTGTGCGACCTGTACCACATCGTTATTACTGCCCGGATAGGTAGCAATTTCAACGGCAGAAAGCGTTTGCGTGGATAGGGGTGTCTCTTTAGGGCGGGTGATGACATTGGCATTGGAAAGCACTACCTCGTCCAACTGCTGTGCGACTTCCTTTAAACTAAAATCATAGTTTGGGGTACCTTTGGAGCGGACAATGATATTAAACTGTGTTTGTGAACCGTAGCCTAAATAACTGGCAATTAAATTGTAAGAGCCCGGTGTTACCCCACGAATCTCGTAATACCCATCAAAATCGGTCTGGGCACCTAATTCCGTGCCTTCCAAAAAGACAGAGGCGCCTCCAATGGGTACTCCCAAATTATCGGTGACGCTACCATAAACACTTACAGTAACTTGAGCGCTGGCGGCCATGCCAGCCATCAACGCCACCACTAAAAAAGCTAACTTTCCTTTTCCGAACATATTTTTTGATTTTCTATAGCAAATAGAAAACAAAAATAAATACTTCTTTGTCTATATGAACCAACATCACTCCTTAAAATAGGAGGATTTGTTTATATAAAATCATTCTCAATAGACTAATTTCCAAGCAATAAGGTAGTTGAGCATTAAGCCTGTTGATTTTATATATTCAAAAGCAGCGATACTCCATCCGAATATCAGAAATTACTACCACCTGGTCTCATAAAACCAACAGGGCAAGGTCAATATCCAGCTGCCTGTCCGTCTTTTCTAGATTCGGATGCTCCGGTATAGACTTTATTTTCCGTATCCAAGCCTATTGCCTGATATCCGCCATAAATACCAACTGCAAAGGAGATACGATGTCCTCGTTTTTGTAGTTCTCGTATCGTTTTATAATCGAATCCACTTTCTAGATTAAGGGTGCCTCCATTCGTCATTACGGATCCCGTGGGTTGCGAGCTGCCCCTGTGGCGCATTCTTGGGGCGTCTCCCGCCTCTTGCAGATTCATACCAAAATCCACAACGTTAACTACCATTTGAGCATGCCCTTGGGGTTGAACGGCACCGCCCATTAAGCCAAAACTCATTACCGGTTTTCCGTCTTTGGTTACGAAGGCAGGAATAATAGTGTGAAACGGTCTTTTTCCGGGCTGCAACGCGTTTGCATGGGTCTTGTCCTGAACATTGAACATTTGTCCCCGATTTTGTAATACAAATCCTAAACCGTCCGGCACCATCCCCGAGGCGAACTCCGAATAAATACTCTGAATTAAAGATACCATATTACCATCTTTATCGGCAACGGTCAAATACGTGGTGTTTCCACTTTCAATTTCAAAATCTCCCGCGGGATAGGTATCGGCAGCTTCATTCATATTTATCATGTTGCGTTGCTGCTTGGCATAGGTCTTGGACAACAGTTTTTCCAAGGGAATGCTATTAAAATCAGGGTCTGCATAGAATTTAGCACGATCTTCATAGGCTAATTTCTTAGCTTCTGTAAGCACATGAAGATAATCTGTACTCCCAAAACCCATGGAAGCAATATCATAACCTTCTAGAATGTTTAACATTTGTAATGCGGCGGTACCTTGTCCGTTTGGAGGTAGTTCCCAAATATCATATCCCCTATAATTGACCGAAACCGGCTCGACCCAATTGGAGGTATGCGCCTTAAAATCTTCATAGGACAAAAAGCCGCCATGCTTTATCATGTAATCCGATATAGTCCTTGCAATTTTTCCTTTGTAAAAAGCGTCCCGGCCTTCCTTGGCTATAAGTTCGTAAGTATTGGCTAGATTCGGATTTTTAAATACTTCACCTTTTTTGGGGGTACTACCGTTCACCATGTAAGTTTCCGCAAAACCAGGTTGGTCCTTTAGTCCTTCATAGTTCGACGCCATTTCATAGGCGATGACTTCAGAAACTGGAAAACCATTATTCCCGTAGTTAATTGCAGGTTGCAGTACTTCTTTCATAGGTAGTTTTCCAAACTTCTCGTGCATGGCAAACCAACCGTCTACACAACCGGGAACGGTAACGGGCAAGGGTCCGTAGAAGGGAACATACTTCATATCCCTATCCATAAAATAATCTATTGATAAAGATTTGGGAGCGCGACCGCTACCGTTAAATCCATACAACATTTGTTCTTTGGCATTCCAAACAATAGCAAATATATCCCCACCTATACCGCAACTGGCAGGCTCCACGAGGCCAAGCATGGCGTTGGCAGCTATCGCTGCATCCATTGCACTACCGCCTTTTTTCAAAATATCAAGGGCTACTTGTGTGGCTAAGGGCTGACTAGTAGCCGCCATACCCTGTTGGGCAATAACCTCGGAACGTGTGGTGAAGGTTTCTCCCGTAAGTCGGTCTTGGGATACTAGT
>CAYGUY010000043.1:17891-22336 GCA_964353165.1 uncultured Maribacter sp. | reverse complement strand
AACCTCGGAACGTGTGGTGAAGGTTTCTCCCGTAAGTCGGTCTTGGGATACTAGTACTAAACTCATTGTAAAGCATAGGGCTAAGGGTAACATCTTTTTCATGCTGTATTTTTTTTAGATGGATTTAAAACTACCAAAATTCATTTAGCCTACCTATCAAAATGAAGATGAATTGAACTACTTTGTTATATTGATATGCTAGGTGTTCAAGTAATCAGTAGCTATTTAAGTTGACAGGGCAAATTCAAGTTTTAAATTAAAGTGACAACCTTAACTGTAGATGCTAGCCGTTCTACATGAATTTCCCTTTACAAAAAAACAAATTGCGAAAGTCTTCCTGTTAACGTCCTCTCTTTGTTACCACGAAATAGGGAAATAGTCCTTTAAAAATTTACCGCACCAGTGCTTACCGGTATTGATACCATCGAATAAGGGGTCCATAACACGTGCAGCGCCATCCACAATATCCAATGGGGGCTGAAAATCGTGCACTTCCTGTTTCTTTTTTGCCAGTTCTACCGGATCTTCATCTGTAACCCAGCCCGTATCCACTGCGTTCATATAAATCCCAAATTTTGCCAGTTCCCCTGCCGAGGTATGGGTCAGCATATTCAAGGCCGCTTTTGCCATGTTCGTATGCGGGTGCCTTGCCTCCTTGAAAAACCGATGGAATTTCCCTTCCATGGCAGAAACGTTAATGATGTGTTTCTGACCCGTATTCTCCTTTTTCATAAGCTCCGACAATCGGTTACAGAGCACAAAAGGGGCTACGGCGTTTACCAGTTGTACCTCTACCATTTCGGTAGTTTCGATAGCACCTAATTTTAAACGCCAACTATTGGTTTTTCTTAGATCTACCTGTTGCAGGTCGGCATCCAATTTACCTTCCGGGAAAACCTCTTGTGGCACTAAACTGGCATCAAAGCTGTATGGAATTTGGGATAATTTTGCAGAGGCAATCAAGCCAATACCTGGCTCGGGACCATGCCAGGAAACCGGCATGTTTTTTTGTGATGAAACAGCAGCCGTAGCGCCTTTTAATTCTTCCAAACAACTGGCATGGTTCGCTAAAACTATTTTCGCGAACTCCGGCAAACGCTCATAGGGAATTTCCTCGTTAGCCATCATGTGGGCATAAAATCCAGATGGCCTGCGAACGGTCTGTGCCGCATTGTTAATAAGGATGTCTAGTTTATCGTAGTTTTGTTCTACGTAATTGCAGAAAATTTCTACACTCGGTATATGCCGTAAATCCAGGCCATGTATGTGTAAACGATGTCCCCATTCCATAAAATCCGCCTCTTTTGAAAACCGTAGGGCCGAATCTACCGGAAAACGTGTAGTAGCGATGACCGTTGCCCCACCGCGCAAAAGCATCAATGTAATATGATAGCCAATTTTTAATCGAGAACCTGTAATAACGGCTACTTGACCTTTTACGTTGGCTGTTTGAAAGCGTTTGAAATAATTCAGATTCCCACATTCCGTGCACATGGTATCGTAAAAGTGATGCAAGGTATTAAAGGTTGCCTTGCAGACATAACATTCCCTTGGCGATTCCAGCTTCAGGGTTTCTTTTTGTTCCAGTTGGGCAGCACTCAACAACTTTGGAGCCTTAAAAATGGGATTCTCACGGGCATATCTGATTCCGGTCTGGTTGCGAGCACTTTTATCCTTAGCCGCCTGCTTGCGTTTGGCCGCTTTTTTAGCGTCTTTAGTTCGTCTTGAAAATTCTTCTCGGCTTGGTCTGGATAATTGTCCAGCGGATTTAATAAGCGCTATACGCAGGTCCTTAGGTATATCGAATATTTTATCGGTATCATTTACTAAATCTTCTAATAACCTAATGGCACGCTTTACTTCCGTAATGTCGACATCCAATTCTGGTTGCCCTATGTTCTTATCCATCTGTATCTTTGTAACCTATGTAAACCCAATCCTGTTTTGGGGCGAAACTACGATTTTTATATGCGATTGTCTTATAAAAAATGCCATAGATTATCTTTAAAATACTTGGCACTGTCAGTAATACTTTGAATAGAGTTTTTGGCAAAATTACCTCCTTGCTCCAAATAGTAAAACTCCAAGGCAGAAGCATCCAAAGTAGGAATCATTTCACTATAATCAATGGAGCCATTGCCCAATTCACTATAATCCCTAGTGATTTTGTCCATATCCTTGATGTGCCACATCACAAAACGTTCAGGAGCCAGCGCAATTAATTCCTTGGGCGTAATTTTAGAAGAATGTACTGCCCAATATAGGTCTAGCTGAATTTTAACAAGGGAAGGTTCGGTTCCCTTAAGAATCATGTCCAACCCCGTATTTTCTCCGTAGGTATGAAATTCAAAATCATGGTTGTGGTACGCAAATCCAAGTCCGGCTTTGTTTACTTGCTCGCCTATGGTATTTAACATATCCGGTAGGCGTTCAAAAGTATCTACCGTTCTTTGCTCTGGAGCCATCCATGGCCAGGTGATATAGCGATTATTCAAGTCAAGCGCCCCAGTAATACATTTATCTACGAAATTAGCAAGTTCATTTTTAGGCGCATTTATATATTCAGAAAAACCGTAATGACAACTCGAAGAGGAAAGTCCAAAATCATCTAAAATCAGTTTAAAATCCGCAGCGGTATGACCATAGTATGCAACTTTTTCAGGGTCGAAGCCATACAATTCCAAATCCTGATAACCCAAAGATTGTACGATTTTCAAACTACCTAAAAGGTCTTTTGCCATAGCATCGCGAATGGTAAAGGCTTGCAAGCCCATTTTATACGATTTCTTTTCTTTCATACTAAAGGTGGGTATGGGCAGCAGACCAGCGGTTAACGCCAAACCTGAATTTTTAACAAAAGTTCTTCTTTTCATAGGTAGGAATATATGACTTTTTTCGGCAGCTTTACTGTACCATTAAGAAACAATAGAATCGTTTATGGTTTGCAATACAGCTGTAGCTGCCAGCTCTCCACTAAGCATCGCCGCATTTAGGGAACCGTTTAACAACTGATCTCCCGCTAAAAAAGTTTTTGCAGTTAATCTAGTTTCAGATGGCGCTATAGCGTATTGAATGTTCGTTAAGTCGGGTAAGGCCCTTTTAATTTCATAACGTTTTAAAAATGTTATTCCTGAGATATTGCAAATGGACTTCAACTCTTCCTGCACTTTTGTTACCAGTTCAGTTTCATTTAACTGATGTGCCTTTACCACGGTTACCGAAAGCAGATGGTTTGTACCCGTATGTTCCATGGGTAATGAAGAATGATAAAAAATATTGTTGACGAGTGCCCCTGCATCGGTTACGAGACCAATCAAGGATTTCTGAATAGTCCTTTCCTCGGTAGTAAAATAAAGGGTATCGCATGCTTTCCAATCGGTATCCTGATTTCTGAGATTGGGAACCAATTGAGATGCCTCGGTCGCGATAATGGTGTAGTCTACGGTTTCTTCTTTTCCGTCGGAAAATACCAAGGTACCGTCTTTGCAACTTGTAACACGGCTATTAAAAACAAAGCTTGTTTTGGTTAACCCTGCGCGCAATTGCTTTGGAATTGCCTCTATGCCCGCTTTTGGCAATATTGCGTTACCTGTACCAAACATTTTGTACACAAACTGGAACATTCTGGATGATGTAGTTAAATCTGGTTCTAAAAAGATTCCACTAAAAAAAGGGGTAAAAAAGTCTTTTATGATTGTATCGCTAAAGCCTTTAGATTTTAAATAATGAAGCGTTGTGGTTTCTTCCTCACTAAAAATACTATCTATCGACTTTTTTTTGAGCTCCTTATTCAACATAAAAATCTTCCATTTGTCTACCCAAGTCCCTATTCCTGAAGAAAGTGTGGGAAGTAACAGTGAAATATTTCGTAAAGGATCACCTATCGTGATTTGTTTTCCATTCTTAAATAAAGTTGCTCCCGGTAAAAATTTACCCAGTTCCAATTTTAAATAATCCAAATACTTTGCTGCCATTGGGTAGGCATCTAATAAGACTTGAAACCCGTGATCTAGTTGATACCCCTTGACTACATCTGTTTTAACGCGACCTCCAACCCTATCCGATGCTTCGTACACCGTTGGTGAATATCCTTGGGATTCCAGTACTTTAGCCGCAATTAAACCGCTTACCCCCGCGCCAATAATGGCGATTTTAAGTTCCTTCTCCATAGCTGTAAAAATAAGGAAAGAGAACTAATTTGGAAAAAGAGATTACTGGGCAGTGGGTAGTGGGTAGTGGGTAGTGTAAAATAAAAAAGCTTTGAAGCATTCCAGAGCAAAAAATAAAAAATTATTGTTTAGCGCTGCTTACTTAACCATGTAAGGGTTTGAACTGGAACTTAACTCCTGAACCTTACTCCTCAAGGCAAGTTTAAATTTATATTTGAGTTTGAACTTGACTCTTGAACTTCTACTTTACCCCATCAATCCTCTGGCGGATGGCCG
>CAYGUY010000043.1:14751-17791 GCA_964353165.1 uncultured Maribacter sp. | reverse complement strand
TGAACTTGACTCTTGAACTTCTACTTTACCCCATCAATCCTCTGGCGGATGGCCGTGAATATCCTCGAAAACGGTATCGAAATTTTCACGTAGGTAGGAATTCAATTTTTTCTGATAATCATCCTTAAGCCAGCTCAAAAAATTGTAGGTGCTTTTACTGATGCATTTAGCATACACCTGAATACGATTGTCAATATCTTCTTTTAAGAGTTTTGCCAAGGCTAGCGCATCATACACATCCTCACTATTCTCAACACAAATATAAGCGTGATGTTCTATGGATTTTTCTAAGACTACTTTGGAAGATTCTCCAGCAAAAGTAGCGTCCTTATAGGTTGCTTTAATATCAAAATAAGTATTGTCCGATTTAGAGAATTCTTCCTTTATTTCTTCTGAAAGATCATGTTTAAAGGTTCCTTCTATTTCTTCATCATCCTTAATTCTATCCATATAGAAATTAGGTGATTTAAAAATTGCCTGCCAATCCAAATCGGCTCCCCAAGGACCAAAGCGATATATATTATTCCCTAAATCAATAACCGTAAATTTCGATTTGTTATTTAAAATTCTTGACCCCCTACCAATCATTTGATAGTAAAGCGTCAAGGATTTGGTTGCCCGGTTTAGTATAATTGTATCGATCGTAGGTTCATCAAAACCTGTTGTTAAAATACTTACAGAAGTTAAAATGGCATTTGGGGTTTCCCGAAACCATCTTAATATTTGCTTTCGTTGTTTTTTAGTTGCCGTATTGTCCAAGTGCATTATGGGCAATCCGGCATTCTGAAACGTATGATATACCTGTATCGATGTTTCGATACCATTGTTGAATATTAAGGTTTTCTTATCCTTTGAATGCTTGTTATAGGCTTCCAAAAGTTTATTCAACATGGATGGACTCGTATAAAGATCTGCGGATGACTTAACGGTATAATCACCGTTAGAACCGACTTCTAAGGAAGTAAGT
This sequence comes from uncultured Maribacter sp., assembly GCA_964353165.1. Classification (GTDB taxonomy): domain Bacteria; phylum Bacteroidota; class Bacteroidia; order Flavobacteriales; family Flavobacteriaceae; genus Maribacter. The sequence goes on along the minus strand of CAYGUY010000043.1, from coordinate 16,824 downwards.
CCCATATCGTACTGAAAGGTTTCCGCCCTAGCTAAGAATTCGTTCTCAATAAGATTTTCTATAGATTCACCGGTAATAAGCTCATCATAATTGCCGTTCATGGGCAAGTCCTTATTTGAACTTAGAGGTGTTGCGGTAACCCCAAGCAAAAAGGCGTTCTCAAAAAATTTAAATAATTTTGTAAAGGAATTGTAATGCGCCTCATCAACGATAACCAGACCCACATCAGAAATATCCAATTGATCATCGTTAAGCCTATTGTTCAAGGTTTCTACCATGGCCACGTAGCAACTATAGCGCTCTTGATCATCCAAGTTGGCTTTACTATTCACCACTTTGTTCACCACTCCAAAGCTGGTAAGCATATCAGAGGTCTGATTACACAACTCCACCCTATGGGTCATCACTAACACCTTTTTGCTGTGATTTTTAAGGTATTGTCTTACGATTTCAGAGAAAATAACGGTTTTTCCACCACCTGTTGGTAGTTGGTATAACAAATGAAAATCATCTCGTTCGTTATCAAATTTTTCAAAAATGTTCTGAAGGGCGCCTTGCTGATAACTGTAGAGTTCCTTGTCTGTCTTTCGCTCTTGTAATTCAAAAATAGTCTCTTGCATCATATCATTTTCGGAGGTGGGCAAAGATACGATCTTAAGTAGCTTTATACTAATGATTAGGACGAAAAGCGATTGCAGACCGATAAACACACCCATTCTGGCCAATAAAGCTATAAAAATATGCGATCACTGGTTTTTAGTAAAGCTAACAAAGATTATTACAGAATGACAGATCTTTATTTTGTTAGTTCCTAGGTTTTTATCTAAATGTACTGCTGATGTTTGAAATGAATTCAAATTTTAAGAGTTAAGAACGCATTTAACTAATTTTCCAAATCAACTCATTTTGGACCTTTATATTTAAATAATTTCAAGTAATGTCCCGTATATTAGGAATTCTCATAAAAAAGCTTAAGTTGTGTAATGAATATAAAACTATAAGATATATATGCGGCAACTGAAGATCACGAAACAAATTACTAATAGAGATACCAAATCATTAGAAAAATACTTCCAAGAAATATCAAAACTTGAATTAATTACAGCGGAAGAGGAAGTAGAACTGGCAAGAAGAATTCGTGAAGGAGATCAAATTGCCCTTAACAGCTTAGTAAACGCCAATTTACGATTTGTGGTTTCTACGGCGAAACAATACCAAGGTAGCGGACTTCGCCTTTCAGATTTAATCAATGAGGGGAATATTGGATTAGTAAAGGCTGCCAAACGTTTTGATGAAACAAGAGGTTTTAAATTTATATCCTACGCCGTATGGTGGATTCGTCAATCGATATTACAAGCCATTTCCGAACAATCACGAATGGTACGTTTACCATTAAATAAAATTGGAGAAATCAGTAAAATAAAGAAAGCTTCAACTGCATTGGAGCAATTCTACCAACGCCCTCCAAACGCCAATGAAATAGCCAGCGAGCTTGATATGAATAGTACCCAAGTAAAATTGGCCATGAAAAATTCAGGGAAGCACATTTCCATGGATGCGCCCTTTGAAACAGGGGAATCGTCCAATTTATACAATGTAATAGCGTCTAAGGATGCAACAAGTCCGGATGCTAATTTAATGCGAGACTCACTTAACACAGATATGGACCAGGCATTAAAATCACTCCCAGACAGGGAAAAGGAAGTGATACGGTTATACTATGGACTTGGTGATAGCACTCCGAAAAGCTTAAGTGAAATAGGTGAGCTATTTGATTTAACAAGGGAACGTGTACGACAAATTAGGGAAAAAGCAATTCGTAAGCTTAGGACCAGGTCGCATAAACAAGTGCTTCAAGGTTATTTATAGACTTCTTAACATAGTACATAAATAAAAAAACCATCGCAATTGCGATGGTTTTTCTTTTCTTTCTCATGACGTTGTTACTTACGGCATCACTACCGTGTCGATTGCATGAATTACACCGTTAGATGCTGCCACATCTGTAATTACTACCGTTGACATACCACCTTTAGCATCGGTCAATATTACTTTACCATCTTGTAAACTAAG
>CAYGUY010000043.1:0-14651 GCA_964353165.1 uncultured Maribacter sp. | reverse complement strand
GTTTCTACCAAACCAGCAGCTTGTACGGCAGCAACCAAAGTTGTAAAGTTATCGTTCCCTGCAGCTACTTCTACAATGTTAGGAGTAACTTGTTCAACTACTGCCTCTTCAACAGCTGTTACTACTTCTGTAGCTTCTTCCGTCATTTCTTTTTTCTTCTCACCACACGACACAAACATTAATACCGAAAATGCGAAAAGACTTAATACTTTAATAGTTTTCATGTTATTTTAGGTTTTATTCCATCAAAGGTACATGGAATTATCCCTTGTTTAATATTTTTAACAAAAGATTAAACAAATACTTGATTGATCCTAATTACCTAAATGTCTATGGCCAATATAATACAGGTAAGCCAGCGCCAGCCAATAACCGATTATACGACGCCACTTCTTTGTCTTTTATGTCCCTTAAACTTGATTTAAGACTAGACCATTGTTCTAGGTAATCAGATGTTACTTCTCTAGTCCCTTGGGTTACTGGTAAATTTCCCTTACCAATTGAATTTAAAAATCCTTTAAATTTAATCAGTAGGCGAGCTTCGTACATGTAGTTATTCTGCGACGTGCGCATTTCTTTTTGTAAGATTTCCGCTATCCAATTGTCTATCGTTTTGTTTAATTCTATCCCTTTAGTCTTTACAGTATCAACTTCTGTGACTCCTAAAATAAAATCCAATTGCTGTTGTATCTTTCTCAAATCGCGAACCCCTTTAGCCATTTCCGTAGCGCCTTGGTAAATTGATTTTGACAACTTATCCCGTTCCATATATGCTGCTGCGGCATTTTCTATACTGCCAGCAATCCGTGGGTCAATGTTTATTTCAAAATTTTGAGTTTGAGTAAAGTCCCCTACTTTTAAACGAACTTGATAGTTGCCCGGTGCTGCATTATAGGCAGTTAAATCTCTGTTAGTTGTATACAATTCGGTCAAGCAATCGAAACGCCCAACTTTCATATTCCAAGAATATCGATGGGCTCCTTTTGATTTTTTTAATTGTGATTTAGTTAGCGTATCGCATGCCCCTTTTGCGACATTGGTGAATTCGGAATGAACAACCGTTCCAGATTTATCTAGTATTTCCAAAGACATTGGCGTGTTATCCGGAACCTCCTTGTTTAGTATGTAATGTATCTGTGCACCCTGTGGTGGATTTTCACCAAGTCCGCCATCAATACTGTAGGCTACGGATAGTTCTGTATTCACATCATTTGGTTCAAATAGATGATAGTCAGCTTTTGCGATTGCGTCCGTCATTTGGTGCAATGGGGTAAGATCGTCCAGTATCCATATGGCTCTACCCTGGGTAGCTACCACCAAGTCCTTTCTTTTAACCCGCAAATCTGTAACAGGTACTTCTGGCAGATTGTTTTGTAATGGATGCCATTGTTCCCCATCATTAAAGGACACAAAGACACCCGTTTCCGTACCTGCATATAACAGTCCTTTTCGGTCCGGGTCTTCTCTAACTGTTCTAGCAAAGGTATCTCCAGGTATTCCATTTACAATTTTGATCCATGTTGCCCCGTAATCATTGGTTTTAAAAATATAGGGTGTAAAATCGTTCATTTTGTACCCCGTAACCGCAATATAGGCAGTTGCGGCATCATGTGGGGAAGGTTCAACTACATTAATGATACTTTCTTTTAGTCCGGTTGGTGTTACGTTCGACCATGTAGTACCGCCATCTTGGGTTACATGTACCAGACCATCATCAGAACCTACCCAAATAACGCCTTCTTTTAAAGGAGATTCCTCTATATTAAACAGATTATTATAACTCTCGGCGGTTATTTGCTCGTTACTAATCGGCTCCCCTCCTTTTCCTTGGTGGGCTTTATCATTTCGTGTTAGGTCCTCACTAATTTCCTCCCATGTAGTGCCCCGATCCGACGATTTCATTACATATTGTGACCCGTAATAAATGACATTAGGATTGTGGGGAGATACAATTACAGGTCCATTCCAATTGGCCCTATATTTTAAGTTCTTTGGTTGTTCCCCTGTAACACGGGTAGGATAAGGCATAACCATACGCGTGTTGTCAATATCCCGGTCCCATTCCACAAAATTACTGGCGAAGTAGGTAGAATATACAAATCTAGGATTGTTGGGGTCCACCGCTACCGTAGAAGACTCCCCTGCTCGCATCACATCCCAATGCATTTCGCCTATACCGTCATCGACGACGCGGCTGTCAATCGCAATGGTACTATTATCTTGTTGACCTGAGTAGATACGATATGGATGGCCATTATCCGTAATCAAACGATAAAACTGTCCTGTGGGTTGGTTGTACATGGTAGACCAGGTTTCCCCTCCGTTAAACGTAACGGACCCACCACCATCATTGGCATTTACCATGATATCACTATTATCTGGATTAATCCATAGGTCATGATGGTCTACATGGCTACCTTTTATCCCAGTAAAGGTCTTTCCCCCGTCTATCGATTTCATCGCAAAACTATTCATGACCCAGAGCTCATCCTCGTCATTAGGGTCGGCAATAATATGCATGTAATACCAAGATCGCGCGTACGTGGTAGCATCGTTGGTCATCTGTTTGAAGCTTTCCCCGGCATCATCGGAACGATACACTCCTGCCTTAGTACCTAAAGCATCAATAGCGATATAAACTATGTTGGGATTTGCCGGTGAAATAGCAACACCCATTTTACCTTTTAATTCTGGTAAACCTTTATTGATTTCCTTCCAGTTTTTACCGCCATCCGTTGTTTTAAATATTTTACTGCCTGGGCCACCGCTATGCACAACCCACGGCTTACGCCAAAATTCCCAAGTGGCCACCATCATAAAATCAGGATTATTGGGGTCTACAGTCATATCTACAATTCCCGAATCCTCATTGACATAAAGGATTTTTTCCCATGTTATACCACCATCCTCAGAAAGATAGACGCCCCTTTCCTCATTTGGACCCCATGGATTTCCCTGCGCAGCCACATAAACTTTATCTGGATTATCGGGATGCACATATACGTCACTAATGTGTCTGGTTTTTTCAAGGCCCATATGCGTCCAAGTCTTCCCGGCATCGGTAGATTTATAAAGTCCATCTCCATGTGAGGTCTTTACACCACGAACTGGAGATTCTCCCGTGCCTACGTAAATAATGTTAGGATTTGAGGGTGCTGGGGTAATATCCCCAATTCCGGTAGTGTTAAAATAGCCGTCCGAAATATTATTCCAAGTGGTCCCACCATCTGTAGTTTTCCAAACACCACCTCCGGTAGCCCCCATGTAATAAGTGAATATGTCATTTGGCACGCCAGAAACGGTTGTAGAACGACCGCCACGAAACGGACCAATCATACGATACTCCATGGATTCGTAAAGATGCTCCTTAATTAGAGGTACCGAATTTTTCTTATTTCGCTGCGCATAAAGACTTGATGTTATGCATAGTAGTGTTAGTAAGGTGTGTTGCAATGTTCTCATAGCTTGGTTTAATTGGTTAAAATATCGAAGCAAAAAAGGTACTAATAATTTTAGTATTTCTTACTTTATACTGAAACTAAACTAAGGTTTATCAAGGTATTCTTTTACGTTCCTTGATTTCATATTAATTGGTATGCAACAAAGGCTGGGGTCAGTTTATTAACCAGATATAATCTTTATAAAATTTCCCTTCAAGTACACACTTTTTAAAACGTAAGACCTTTCTTCTCAAACGGAATACAGTGATATTGACAACGTGATATCATTTTTAGGCGACATATTATTTCCTTGGCTGCTATTGTAAACTTTATTTACTTCTACAGTTTATAATCAAATGACAATAAGTTTTGTATTTTAGAAAACGAAACTTAACCGATAAGACCTATGAAGAATTCGCTATCAAAATATCGCATTAGAATCGTTTTAGCAACACAATTCCTGTTACATTCCTTATCCGGTATTGGCCAAGAACAACCAAACATTGTACTTATATTTCCTGATAACCTGGGTGTTGGAGAAGTGAGTGCGTATGGAAGTGCGAGAGGCACAACTACACCCAATATTGACCGCATAGGTAAAGAAGGTATTCGACTCAACAATTTTAATGTGGAATACTCCTGCGTAGTATCCAGAATCGCGATTCTTACCGGAAGGTATGCGGTACGTGCTGGCAATGGTGCTGCAGGGGATGGTATGACCCTGTATGAGGAGACAATGGCCGAGCGTTTAAAAACGGCTGGTTATGCTACTGCCTTGTTTGGTAAGTGGCATGTAGGCGGTCCTGCTTGGGAAGGTAAACGAGAACCTACACACCAAGGATTTGATGAATGGTGGGGCATCCCTGGAACCAGTACCACTGCTCAAAATACCATGTTCGATGGGTTTGACCCAAAGCTTTATGAAACATCCTACATCTGGGAAGGAACAAAAGGTCAACCATCAAAAAAAGTGAAACCTTATGATATAGACACGCGGCGGACAATTGATCGGGAGGCTGCCCAAAAAGGGATAGCCTTCATGAAGAGGAATGTGAAGAAAAAGAAACCCTTTTTCTTGTACTACCCCATGACCCAAATCCACTTTCCAACGCTTACGCACCCTGATAAAATAGGTTCAACAGGTGCTGGTGACATCGCAGACGCAATGGCAGATGTAGACCACAATGTGGGGCTTATACTAGCAGAAATAAAAAGATTGGGCATTGAAAAGAATACCCTTGTAATTTGGTGTACGGACAATGGTGCAGAAATGAGAAGGCCATGGCGTGGTGCTGCAGGTCCTTGGCGAGGATATTATAACTCTGCCATGGAAGGTGGCATCCGTACGCCCTTTGTGGCTATGTGGCCCGGAAAAATAAAAGCTGGACAAGTATCCAATGAGATGATGCATGAAATAGATATTTTCCCAACTATAACGACGGCAGCGGGTCTAGCAGAGCCCATACCAAAAGATAGGGCCTTTGACGGTATAAATCAATTGGATTTTCTTACAGGAAAGCAAAGTACTTCGAATAGGGAAAGTGCCATTTTTTTAGCAAGGCAAGGCTATGTCATGGCTGTTAAATGGGAAAATTGGAAATTGTGGTATTACTACCGTACCGAAGAACCTGATCCAAATCCTGATAATTTAGTGCGCCTATTTGATTTAAACGTAGACCCTAGGGAGGAATTCGATATGAAGGATTTTTATCCATGGGTAATTCCAGTAATGGATAGTATAGTTGCAGATTATGAAGCATCTCTTATCAAATACCCACGAATTTCTGGTAAGGCCCCCGATCCTTACATCCCTCCTCTTCTAGGCTCCGGTGAGCCGGTTCAGGTGTACGCAAGGTCTGACAGGGAACTTTCTAAGACAAGGTCTAAGGCCTTGGAAAATCCAAATTTCTCAGGAGCATGGTCTACGAAAGAAATTATTTCGACACCACCACGAAGAGGGATACAACCAGAACCCATGCCTACACTTGGTAGTGGTTGGGGAGATGAAATTTCCATCGTGCATGAACCGGATACCCTTGAAATTGAACGGGTTGTTTTTGTGCCAAGGGAAAAACAATCACCAGTAAGATATAGATTTGACCTTAACGGTTCTACTACAGAAAATCGCATTACTATCGGTCGTTCTTGGCCCGCACCAAAATCAACGACCAAATGGGACGGAGACCGATTGGTAATTACTACCATGTATTATTTTGTACGTCCAAATACTAAAGAATTGGGTAACAGTATGGTAACGCAAACACTTTGGCTGCAACCGGCTTCACGCTCTCCCTGGGAACCCACTTTAGTTGTAGAAACCACAAGACATGCCATATTGAATGGAAAGTCATCTACCAATCGTACTGTGTATTACAAAGGGTATCGGTAGTCCTTTTAAGCACCAAACCCTTGGTTTTAGCATTATTTTTTGCACGCCGAATGGTGCATTGGATACTATATCTTAGAAGTAGATTTTGAGTAATTACAAATGGTTTGTAAAACCACACAAAAAAATAGGCCTATTATAATTTTACCTGAAAACAGTAAAATTGTTATTAGACGCCAAAATTACTCTGTGGCCGTAAGCGCAAATTTATAGATGGTTCCACCAAAATCACAGACGTAGATTTCATTCGCGTTATCGGTACCAAAAGATGCTATGCTTAATCTGGACTCGAACAAGAGTTCATTGGTATTGCTGTTGGTATCCAAGGCCCAAATACGTCCACTTACAAAATCGCCATACACATATTTACCCACTAAAGAAGGCAATGCATTACCACGATATACAAAACCACCCGTTATAGAACGATCGCCGTTGTCATGTCCATATTCAAAAACGGGAGTCTCTAGTCCACTGGTGGCACAATCCCCTGAAAAACAGAAGGAACCTTCAAGGATTTTCCAACCGTAATTACCTCCAGAGACAATCGTATTTATTTCTTCACGGTCTCCTTGACCTACATCAGCTGTCCATAATGTGCCATCTTGCACATCAAAACTCATACGCCATGGGTTACGAAGACCGTAGGCATATATTTCAGGCCTCACTGATGTGTCGTTCAAAAATGGGTTGTCTGAGGGGACGGAATAATTTAAACCGTTCTCCCGATTGTCCACATCGATTCTAAGAATATTCCCTAAAAGATTAGTCCTGTTTTGGGCATTATTATCAGGATCTCCACCACCACCACCATCACCAACGGCAATGTATAAAAAGCCATCCGGACCAAAAGCGATTTGACCCCCGTTATGATTTGTAAGCGGTTGTGGAATTTCCAAAAGGACTTCTTCACTACTGGCATCTGCTACATTAGCATCTGCAGATACCGTGAACCTAGAAACTACGGCCAATGTAGCGGTTGGGGTATAAAACACATAAAAATAGCCATTATTGCTATAATTTGGATGAAAAGCTAATCCCAACAAACCCTGTTCACTAGCGGTAGAAATACCAGGAAGATTTAAAAAATCGGTCGTTGCCGTAGTAGCGGCATCATTGTTGAAAACTACAATACGGCCCCGTTTTTCAACCACAAAGATGCGGTCAGTATCATCATTAGGCGATTGTAGGTCTAAAGGTTGATTAAAAGATAAATTCGGAAATGGGTTGACGAGTGTCAGTTCTTTCCCTTCTTCATCAATGATTACGGTGTTTGAGTCATCAGAATCGCATGATGAAAGACCAATAAAAAGAAAGACAAAAATGTATTTAAAAATTTTCATAGAAAGTAGGCTTTGATATACTTACGTAATCAAATGTATCCCGGATTACAGCCAATCTCTTAAAAAATGATAAATTTTCAATTTAAAGTAACGTTACCCGTACTTTCTTCTTCTTAAGTCTCGTATTATTTAATTTATGCACTAAGGTATCTGCAAGGGATACTGGCACAGCTACAAAAGCGCAATCGTGTTTTAATTCTATCACCCCTAATTGATCCTTTTTGATTTCACCCTGTTTAAAGAACAAACCGGCAATATCCCCCTTAGAAATTTTATCCTTTCGTCCACCGGAAATAAATAGGGTTTCCCAAAACTGAGAAGTGTAGGGCGCTTTCTTTGATAAGGAAATAGGTTTGTCTTTTGGAATAAAACCCGGTAACCGCTCCTGTTCGTACTGAAGCACGTACGCTGTGCCTTTTTCATTCACCCGAGCCGTTCTCCCATTTCTGTGTGTAAACTCTTCTACAGCCCTAGGAAGTTCATAGTGGATAATGTACTTCATCTCTGGGATATCGATACCCCTTGCAGCTAAATCCGTAGCCATGAGTACTTGGCAAGTCCCGTTCCTAAATTTGATCAATGAACGTTCTCGGTCCCGTTGTTCCATGCCTCCGGCAAAGCACGTATGATTAATTTGCTGCTCACTTAAATACATGCTCACTTTATCAATACTATCCCTAAAGTTACAAAAGATAATGCCCGGTTCATTCCCAATGTAACGCAGCAGATTTACTAAGGTCTTCAACTTATCCTTTTCAGCGGCAAGAACAATTTTAATGCTTAGGTTGGATGCTGTCTTTTTGTTTAAATAATTGACAACAACCGGCCGTTCCAAGCCCACAAAATTCGGAATTTTAACACCTTGCGTGGCGGAAGTTAGAATCCGCTTCTTTAGCCGTGTTAACTCACTGATGATATCGTTCATTTCAACCTCAAAACCGGTTTTTAGCGATTTATCATACTCGTCTAATACCAAGATTTTTATGCTGTCTTTAGAAAAGCGTTCTGCGTTAAAATGATCCAAAATCCTACCCGGAGTGCCAATTAAAATTGCTGGCGTATGCTTTAACTCTATCTTATCCTTGGAAATGGCCCTACCACCATATACGGCATTGACCTTAAAACCAGAACCCATAGCCCTAGTCACCTGTTCAATTTGTATGGCCAATTCTCTTGATGGTACTAGAATCAAAGCTTGTACCTCGGTAGAATTAGGATCTAAGCAATTAATAAGCGGAAGCAAAAACGCTAATGTTTTTCCGGTACCTGTAGGGGATAGTAATACCGTATTATCAGTTTCTGCAATACGAGAGATTGCTTCTTCCTGCATAGGATTTAATGCTGAAATCCCTAGCTTTTTTAATATCTGTTCTTGATTCCTTATGTAATTAGCCATTGGTGCTACTTTGTTTAAGAAGATTCGGGTTTGGACATGATGATACCGTTTTGGACGACATAATCGGCTAATATTTTTTCTATAAGCTCATCCTTTGTTAAATGATGAAAAACCGTTTTCACTTTATCCTTGGTTTCCAAAGGTATAGTGCGATTAGGCTTGGTCTTAAAAATCTTCTTTGCCCATAAAAGCAGGTTGATTTCATCCCTACCTTCGGCATTATGTTTTTTAACCTCCCTGAAAACAATCCCTAATTCTTTTTCAAAATCCGGTATATCGTTCCGTTCTTCTTTTTGTATAATACTAAGTGAGAGACCCTTTGCTCCTGCCCTAGCCGTTCTACCGCTGCGGTGTACATAAGCTTCATATGTATCCGGTAAATGGTAGTTTACTACATACGAAGTCTCCTTTACGTCGATACCTCTTGCCGCCAAATCCGTAGCGACTAAAATATCGATATACCCCTCACGAAACTGACCCATAATCCGGTCACGTATACCTTGACTCAGACTACCATGTATGGCTCCTGAAGAGAATTTATTAATGGCTAATTTTTTTGCTAATTTATTCACCGCAGCCTTCGTTTTACAAAAGATGATACCGCGCTCCCCTTCTTTTGAATTTAGGAAATGTAGTAACACTTGTAGTTTCTCTATAGGTTCTACAACTACATAGGTGTGTTCAATGCCTCTGTGTCCTGTCTGTTCCATATCGGCAGAGACATGCACTACATGTTTAGACATGTAATTCTGTATCATTTGTTTTACCGCGCCGGACATCGTTGCCGTGAACAAGAGTGTTCTTCTCTTTTTAGGTATTTCGGCTATAATCACATCAAGGTCTTTTTTTAGGGACGTAATCATTTCATCAGCTTCGTCTAAGACCAAAGTGCTAATGTCTTTAATTTCTATTGCTTTTTGCTGTATTAAGTCGATTAATCTACCAGGCGTCGCTACAATGACATGCGTAGGCTGTGATAAGCGCTCTATTTGAGTTTTTATGGGAATACCACCACAAACGGATGCAATAGTTAACTCTGGAACATGCCTCGCAAAAGAGACTAAATTTTCATATATCTGCTGTCCCAATTCCCGCGTAGGTGCCAGTATTATTGCTTGTACATTCGTTTTATGTATGTCGATTAGCTGTAATAACGGTAAGCCGAAAGCTAGGGTTTTACCCGAACCCGTTTTAGCCAGAGCAACTACATCTGCTGTTTGCTTTAATAGCACGGGTATGGTCTTTTGTTGAATATCCGTTGGAACAGAAATCTTTAATTTGGAGAGACTTTCTAAAAAACCTGAATCTACACCTAACTCAGCGAATTGTTTTGACATAACTTACGTTTCCACAAAGATAGTTACATCAAATTCGGGATTACTTTAAATCATAGCTTAATTATAAGCAAACAATGACAAATCCCCTATCCCAAAACTAACTAGTATTAAATTATGCCTCCTGTAGTGTACGTTTGGATTTCCGGTACAGATAATTAGGGTAAATGGTACGCTTGGCAAAACGATTCAACTTCGGAGAATTGACCATTTTGATATAAATGGGTTTTCTAACCCCAAAATACTCATAGGTAGTCCCATCTAAGAATGTGATTTCCAATACCAGTCCATCATAGATATAATCCGCTATCCCAGAATTGGTAATGGTTTCTGTATACGCTTCAAGGTTTCCCTCTATAGTTTCTGGGGCAATACTGACTAAGAAGTGATACCCATCAATAATGGCGCGACTTTGGACTTCGGCTTCTTCTCTTTTTACATCTCCCTCTTGAAATTTATCGGGATGCCATTCCTTTACTAAATTTCTATAGGTAGTTTTTAGTGTTTTAAGATCGATTTCTTTTTCAATCCCGAACAACTTCTTGTATTCAGCAATACGTTTCATAGCTTTTTTTCAAGCCGCGAAAGTACACCTTTATTGTGACTCGAAATGATTTATGGGGTTTTTTGTGCAAGAAAGCCTTTACCTGAGATGTAACGACTTATTTTTTTATAATCATGGACAACAATGAAACAACAATAGTTAGTGCGTTCAACTATTCAGAACACTTAAGATTTATCATCTCGTTGTTCCTTTAGTTTGTCATTTTTCCAAATTCCTTTGGTGACCACTTCCCCATCCGAGCCATAGAACGTACCGGCCCCGTTTCGTTTGTCATCTGCCCACTGTCCTACATACTTTTCCCCGTTTGGCCAGTAATAAGTTCCAAGACCAGAACGTTTATCGTTGCTATAACTACCTTCGTAACGTTCTCCATCGGGCCAATAGAACGTGCCTTGCCCGTGTCGTTGATTATCTTTCCACTCCCCTTCATATCGGCTTCCGGTATCCAATAGGGCAATTCCCATCCCGTTGGCTTTTTCATTCCTTACCTGCCCCACATAGTGCAAACGATTGTTCTTTTTACTCTTAAATTGTAAATACTCCCCAAACGATTTTTGTTCCAATTGTCTCCGTAAGGCATTAAGTTGAATCTGTTTTTTTTCTAGAATGAAATTAAGGGAGTCGTAACTGTTCAATTCTCTTGGAGTGATTACGGTTTCTAAATTGGTTGAATCTTTTAAAGGGCTACTAGTGCCCACTGCAATAGCATTGGCCTTTAGATTGCTAAAGGTTTTGGCAAGTGCCAATCGCAGTTCTACACTCCTGTTGTTTCTATTCGTTTCCAAGAATTGTGTATACAATCCCAAGGCACTATCAAAATCTCCCGAAACCAGAACAGAATCAATAGCGAACAAGCGCTCATGGTCCTTTATTTCTTGTTGAATGATATCAAGTTGGTTATTTCGTTTCACTAACTCTTTCTCTAAACCCGTACTTCTAAACATGAAAAAAACAGCAACAACGGTGGCTACAATTAGCAAACTATAAGGGATGGCTATTCTTTTTTTCATTCTTTGTTTCATATACGAGAAGGACTAGTCCTCCAGATGTATTGCAGGAAGTTTATTCCTAACTTTTCTAAAATCGGGAGAAAAATACATGTGAATACGCGGCGTCCAAAACTGTTTAAAGATTCCTGGGTTGGACAGTTCCTGCCCATGCGAATACATGAGTCCAGCTGCAAGGGTAAGTCTGGGGTTTACAATGTATCCAAGGGTAGCGGTTAATCGCAAATCTTCCATAGGGCTGCCTACTACTGCCTTACCGCTCTGCATAATCAGTTCCGCCTCTGGCGACATATAAAGGGTTTTGGGAGCCAGTTTTGTACTGTTCAATGGAATTTTCGCCCTAAACATATAGCGCCATCGATTTCTAAAAATATATTCACTATTATCTACAAAGCTTTGGGTCCATCTGTGTTCTATACGTATGCGATGATATATCATTGCACTGTAAAAGGGCTGCGCAAATTGATACTGGTGCCAAATTCGCCATTCTGGCACCACGTTTCTATCCATAGAGTTTTCGTCCGTATTAAAATTGATACGCGCAACCCCACCCAAGCTAAAATTAATTTGTTTGGAATAGATGTAACCGATGGCATGCCGGTTGTAAATCTGCGCTACTTGACCGGCAAATGGCGTATTCTTGGTTTCCTGAAACCTAAAATGGGTCTGTGCATCCCAAAACAGTCGTTTGGAAATACGGATGTTCCCGTAAGTATTTAACCATAGTCTAGATTTTGGTTCTGAAAAGATAGATTCCACCGGGAGCACAGTTTCCTGCGCTATTACAGGGCTGCCTAAACCTAAAAAGAGGTGCAAAAAACAGCAGATATGGATATACGACCGATTCATTCCCCTGGGTTCTTTTCCTCCACCTTTAATCTGAAGAGTTCCTGTATTTTTAAGGCATCGGTCTCTTTCCGTAATTTGCGTTCCAGTTTTTTCGTATCCTCATCCCTAATTTCCAGCATCCTGTTGTAAACCGAATCTAGAAGTAGGTTTATCTCACCAACATTATCGCAGCTTAATGCCGTATTTATTTGCTCCATAAAATACGGAATCAGGACTTTCTGGTAGGCCGATGTAATTCGTTTCTTGACGGCCTCGTCCATTAGCGTAGCCATAAACGGGTTCCAAATACGATCTTCGTAAAGCGTTGAAAGTTCGGCTGTCCGGCTAGGCTGAGCTACTACAGTAAGGGCAAGTTGGTACATCTGCTCATGACAACTCACCAAAGCTTTAGCTAGTTCTACGTCCTCATTGGTTGATACCTTACTAATGTTGACAACTATTACTTTTTGAATCGATGCTAATGCTTTCTGATATGGAACGGGAAGTGTAGCTCCAATTGAATCGATAAACTGGTTTAATTGTTTGTTTTGCGCCAACAATTGTTTATCTAGCTCAATCCGTTCTTGTTCTCGTAATTGTTTGGATAATTTCTCTTTTAATTCGGTTTCGATATACACAGCATGATCCGCAGTATATTGTGCCAGTGCAGCTATTGATGCCATGGTATTTGTCTGAAAATCGAACTGGTAGTAGTTTTTTAAATCAAACCCAGTTCTTTTTGCGATTTGTTCCATTTCCGAACCTATGGATGCATCTATTCCCTCTGGCCATAAGTTACTTAGGATGTCCTCATTGGTAAGAAATTCCAATAACCCGTTTTGTTGATAGCCTCCCAGTTTTTTTAGCGGTACCAGTTGGTTCTCATTGATTTTCTCCAAGGCCGTATTGAGTCCCAAAGCCTCTGCGTCCGTTAATTTTAAAATATTCAATAATGAATTATCCAAGTAAGCGTCCGTAACCTCGGTAGTCCGGGCAACATTATCTATTATGGACGAAACATGGGTTTTGGATAAAGAATCCTTGGGATAATGCGGAAGTCTCGCCCTAAAATTAAGCGACAAACCAGAATTACCCAATTGTTTAAGTATGTTGTCTAAGTTATCGTAATAGCTTTGGTTTTGAGACAATAATTCAGTAATACGGTAAGATGTCAAGGGCAAATTTCCAACACTTCCTAGCCTTGCCTCCAAAACCTTTAAAAACTGCAAATCCAAAGCTACTTCCTTGGTTTCATTAGCTGCGGATTCGAAAATGGTCAGGGTTTGCTCTTTCTGGTTTACCTGAACTACTATTTTTTCTAATAGCCCGTTGTTAAAAAACCAGCGCTCCGTAGGCTCCAGTTCGTCCATTGCGTACAGGACCCATTCGTCCTGAGCCATCCCTGTACGTAAAAACCGGCCGACTAACACTGTGCTATCGTTCTCAATTCTAATATTCTGTTGTGGTATTCCGTTTTCGAAATTAATACTACTTTTAAACGGACTACTTGCTACGGTAGCATCCTTTATGTTCTGCACGTTATAGGTCCATGGGCCGTCTGGCTTTCCCTGTAATATACCTCCTTGAGCTTCTTCTTGGATACCACTGGCGGAAATACGGTACTGATAATCTACCACTCTAGATTCCTGCTGTGCTTGAAACACACCGAAACGAAACTTCCAAAATCCTGTAGGATATCCCCTATCAAATGTACCTTCTATTAGAAACGTTGTATCTTTTTTGGTGAGTAAGGCTTCTAAATTTGAGCTTTGCATTAGAAAAGACCCATCTAAAACTGTATCCTTTTCTGTATATTCAAATCCGTAGGAGGCGTTTCCCTGGTAATTTAATACTTTATGCCGACCCTTATAAAATCCTTTCTGCTGTGCAACCAAGGCATTACTAAACAGCACACAAACCAATAGGTAGGTAAACAGATATTTCTTGGACGACTGTAACATGCGGCAAAACAAACAAAATAAATTGGAAGTAAAGAGTCTAAACCGGTAAAATTATAAACATATCTTTAATGGCTATCTACGAACTAGGCCATGATACTCAGGTATTAATAGTTTAAAAACAAAAAGCCCCATCATTGCTGACAGGGCTTTATTAAACTCGAAAGTATATGTATTAGATAACTTTTACGTTCACTGCGTTTAATCCTTTGTTTCCTTCTTGAAGGTCAAATTCAACTTCATCGCCTTCGCGAATTTCGTCTACTAAACCTGAAATGTGTACAAAGTGATCCTTTTCAACTCCCTCTTCAGTGATGAATCCAAAACCTTTTGTGTCGTTGAAAAATTTTACTGTTCCTTTACTCATTGTAATGTAATTTAATTTATAATACTAATT
>CAYGUY010000042.1:0-32943 GCA_964353165.1 uncultured Maribacter sp. | reverse complement strand
ACCTATAAGTTCGATTTTTAGAAACGCCATTCATACATACGTAAATCCCCCTTCCAAAACACAGGAACGGGGATTTTCTTATTTTAGAGGTATCCAATACACCCTAGGATATGCTGCCAAGGTACTTTCTTATCGTTTTCATCTGTTTCCTTTTAGGCAACCGGGAAGCTATGGCTGCGCAAAATCTGGTCAGGAACCCTAGCTTTGAAATATTTACTAGCTGTCCAACTAAATTGGGCACGATGGACAATGATGTTTTGGATTGGACAACGCCTACGCAAGGTTCCAGCGATTATTTTAATGCCTGTAGCGAGCTTATGGGAACCCCTAAAAATTTTAATGGAGAGCAACCGGCCAATTTTGGACTGGGCTACGTGGGCTTATATTTCTATGCCCCGGACGACTACAGGGAATACATTCAGGCATCCTTAAATCAAACCCTTATTAAGGACGAAGTCTACACCGTATCCTTTTATGTGAGCTTGGCAGAACGGTCAGATTTTGCGATACGGGAATTAGGGGTGCAATTCATGGAAAACCCAATAAACATAGCAACAAAAAAGAACCTGAGCAGAAAGCAGCTTTCAAAAGTGCCAGGAGATAAATCCAATTACTTTGGAATTAGATACGATGATTTTTACTCGGACAAAAAGGATTGGCTTTTGGTGGAAAAGGAATTTACGGCAAAAGGCACCGAGAACTATATGCTTATTGGAAATTTTATGGACAACCAACGTACCCAAAAATTGAGGATAAAACGCAATGTGACCAAGGGTTCCTACTATTATGTGGATATGGTTTCCGTGGTACCCGTCAATCCTGACAATAATCCAAGTCAAGTCGACACAAAGGAATTGACTTTTGAATTGGATAGTATCCATACGTTTAAAAATGTACTATTTAAGTTCGATACGTTTGAGCTGTTGGCAGTGGCTAAATCGGAACTAGATGAAATTGAAGCTTACTTGTCCGTTAATAAGAGGCTAAAGATTCAAATATCGGGTCATACGGATGCTATGGGTAGTGCTTCCTACAACCAAGAATTATCCAAAAACAGGGCCAAGGCCGTGGCTAGTTACTTAATGGAAAAGGGTATTGATAGTTCGCGAATAGAGTACCAAGGATTGGGAAGTACCCAACCAGTAACGGATAATAAAACAAGTGTAGGTCGCCAAAGGAACAGGCGCGTGGAGTTTCGGATAACTCTTTAAGGTGTTAAGTTTTTATCCTTTTCTAAGTAAATCTGTATGAAAACCATTGTTGTTTATACCCATGGCGTCGCAAATAGTTAGTTTTGCAGTGAAATTAAGCTATGGCCTTCAAAAAAGCTTCTGAACTGATTAATCCTGCAAAAAGCCCCTTTTTTTATGGTTACGTAATTCTGGCCATTGCCACCGTTGGGGTCTTTTTTAGTTTACCAGGACAAACCATTGGGGTTTCTGTATTTACCGACCCTGTAAAGGATGCGTTAGGACTCTCTAGAAACCAGTTTAGCAATGCCTATATGATAGGAACGATAGTGAGTTCCTTACTCATTGGCCGTGCCGGCTTTTGGTTTGATCGCTATGGGGCAAGAAAAGTAGCCTCTTTAGCCGCTTTGGGTCTGGCGCTGACGCTTTTCCTGTGTTCTTGGTCCGTTTGTATGAGTGGCTTTGTAAAGGAGGCACTGGATTCCCAAACTTGGATGATTCCGTTTGTATTGATGACCGTTTTGTTTTTTATGCTGCGTTTTTCCGGTCAAGGTATTCTGACTATGGCCTCCCGTAATGTGATCATGATATGGTTCGATAAGAATCGTGGAAAAGTAAATGCAATAAACAGTGTTGCCGTATCCTTAGGATTTTCCTCTTCGCCGTTATGGGTAAGTGCTTTAATAGATTATGACGGATGGCAGAACGCTTGGCGTTATTTGGGTGCTCCCGTATTCCTGTTCAGTATTCTTGTGTTTTACTTGTATAAGGATAATCCGGAATCGTACGGACTTGTTCCCGACGGGGTTCAAAACGATAAAATCGATGGTGGAGCGACTAAAAAAGTAGCTAAGCAATACACGCTTAAAGAAGCGAAGACCACGCGGGCATTCTGGATGTACGGTCTGGCCCTGGCCTTCAATAGTTTTTTTATCACCGGACTCACCTTTCACATCGTGTCTATCTTCGAAAACGAGGGGTTTCCAAAGGAAGACGCTATCAGTATTTTTCTGCCTGCCTCCATTGTGGCCGTGACCATCTCCAGCATTTTTAATTTCTTGAGCGATTATATTGCCCTTCAGCTTTATCTGTATCTCTTACTTTTAGGTGGTGTACTATCTTCTTTAGGGTTCTTATTCCTTTCCTCGCCGGTGGGTATTCCTTTTTTAATAGCTGGGTTTGGAATAATGGGCGGATTTTTTGCCGTACTAAACGCAGTAGCATGGCCACGCTTTTATGGACGAACGCATTTGGGAAGCATTACCGGGAAAGTGATGAGCTTTTTGATATTGGCCAGTGCTCTTGCTCCTAGCATATTTAGTTTGAGTCTCTCTACATTTGGGACGTATCACTTGATCGGTTATCTAGGGCTAGCGTTTTTGGCATTTTTAATGATAGCTTCTGTAACCGCGAAAAATCCGCAGTAAATCAACCGTGGCGCAAGTATATTTTATGAAGTTTAATAATCCGAATACGAGGTAGGGTAGAGCAACATAACATCGGCTTTTTTCATATTGTTTTTGTAAAAATCATCATTGATCAGTTCGGTCCATTTAGTTGAAGCGAAAAAAGCTTTCCACAGTTCGTCCCTTTTATCCATGTTAGAAAAGGTGGTCATGTACATTAAATTGGGCATGGCCTCCCCTGAAATTACTTCAGCATAGAAAACCGCATTAAACCCGAGGCTATCAAAAAGAGTCACTTCACCGCCTTCGTTAAACATATGGACCTTGTTTTTATAAGCTGCCTCCGTGGGTGATTCATAACTTCTGAGTTCATAGACTCTACTTGCTCTTGCCCCCTCTATTTTAGTGGGCATCATTTTTGGCATTTCCGTAAACGCCCGCATTAAAACGGAATTAATGTTCTCGTAAGGCGCGTTGTCATGCGCTGCTTCCAAGTAGGTTTTGCCATCCGCTATATGAGCTTTGTCTTTGAGTAGGAAATTTTCTAAGTCTTCAAATTGAATTAACGAAGTAAAAGGGATTAGAACATGAATCTTATCGGCCTTCACAAATTTAGAATTATGCAGTTTAAATACACCTACGGAACTGATCCCATATCGCTTTAATGAGGGCAAAAAAGCATTTTCAAGATAGGTGTCAACCATTTTTTCCTGAGCTTCATTCTTAACGGTGTAGGTTTTGAGCTGATAGTATTCCTTTTCTTGACTGTTTGCAGTCAGTGTAATAAGTGCTAGAAGACTAGAAAGTACGGTTATTTTAATACTGGAAAAGCGCATAGGAGTTATGTTGTTATGTAGTTTAAGTTTTTAAAGTTACTAAATACTTATACATGAATTGATTATTGGAAATCTGAAGTGTACAATTTGATATTGCGTATTAAAACATCCTACCTTTACAAAAAGTCATTTAATGGATAAGAATTTAGCTGTTTTGATTGATGGGGATAATATTCCATCGGCGTATATAAAGGAAATGATGGAAGAAATTGCCAAATACGGCAACCCAACCATTAAACGAATTTATGGAGACTGGACCAATCCTAGATTGGGAAAATGGAAGAACGTGCTATTGGAGAATGCAATTACACCCATTCAACAATATGGCTATACCCAAGGAAAGAACGCTACCGATTCTGCTATGATTATTGATGCGATGGATGTGCTGTATTCAGGAAAAGTAGATGGTTTCTGTATTGTTAGCAGCGATAGCGATTTCACACGCTTGGCAACGAGGTTGCGTGAGGCGGGAATGCAAGTGTATGGTATAGGGGAAAGAAAGACACCCAATCCTTTTATTGTGGCTTGTGATAAGTTTATCTATTTAGAGATATTGAAAGGTCAAGGCGAAGAGGAGACAGCGGATACCGATAAGTCCAAACCGAACACAGAAAACAAGGTTGATAAGATAACACCTAAGGCACTGCGCTTTATGGCAAATACCATAGATGACGTTGCGGACGATGACGGATGGGCATTTTTAGGGGATGTTGGAAGTCTATTGCAGAAGAAGCAACCTAATTTTGACGCTAGAAATTATGGTTTTCAAAAATTGACACCTTTGATCAATAGTATACCAAATTTTGAAATTGAACGCAGGGAGGATTCGAAAGGCAGAAAAAAATTGATTTATGTTCGAATTAAGGAGAAGAAGAATAGCCGTTCTACAAAGAGCTGATTTTTTTTTTAAATTGTAAGAACGAACGGAATATTTTTTTAATTTAACCGTTACTAAAGAAATATCTAATACTCATCTAACATGATAAGACCATTTCAGTTTGTAGCCGGTTGCTTTGTTTTTCTTTTAGCAGCGAGTTACCACGGCTACGCCGCCACAAGCGATAACGGAGTAATGACAAACTTACTAACATCTGCAACTACGAATGATGGACCTTTAGGTGTTTGGGAATATGAGGTTAATGGCACAGAGGATGCATACCGAAAAGGTGTCTTGTTTGTGCGTTTGGAGAACGGACAGCATATTGTTGAGGTACATTTAGGTAACGGAGTGCTTAACGGGCAGGATGTACAAGTTCAAGGTAATATGCTAAAATTTATAGTGAACTTAGATGGGGTAGAGCGAGTTTCAGTTGTTTTGAATGCTGATAAAGATAATATAGTTGGTGAAGCATCTTCCAGTCAAGGCACGTTCAATATCAAAGGTTCTAGAAAGTTGCCACCACAATAAAGAATTTGCACTTAATTTTATTAAACTAGAAAGACCTAAGTTAGCTTAGGTCTTTCTAGTTTAATAAACGTGTTTTGTTGATTTACCACATTACTGGCACAGCAACTCTGGTGGTATCCCAGCCCATAATCATATGCGCTCCACCATCTACATCCTTAAAAGTTATAGAGAATGCCTCTAAGGAATCTCCAGAACTGGTTGCTCCGTTAACACGAACTACATCCGATGCTTCTTTGTAAAAATAAGAGCCCCATTGGTTAAGTTGGTTATGCAGGATGATAGTCCATTCCTTTTCACCTGGTATACTCAGTAAGGCATAAGTTCCTGCTTTCACTTCTTTTCCTCCAAAAGTTACATCCTTATAGAATGTTATTTCTGGTGCTTCATTGGCGCCTGTTCTCCAAACTTCTCCTGCTGGCGCAAGATCTTTTAGGGACCGACCATTTAACTGAGGTCTCCCGTAGGAAATACGCACGACTTTCTCGGAAATTTTATAATCACTAGGGTAAGAGGCCATATCCAATGGGCTTTTGTCCATTCCTGAGAATTTTTGTGCATTGATGTTTGTGGTAAACGCTAGTGCGTATACAAGAAGGGTGATAATAGTAAATCTTTTCATTTTAGATGTTTGTTATTAAGGTGTTTCAAATCTAAGTAGTTCGTAATTTAAATTTGCTTAAAATGTCGTTAATTTTTTAAATACTTACAATTACATTTAATTTAAATATGTTATCCTAATTTCAGTTATAAATTGTACATATAAATAGTAATATTGTTTTTTTATGAAACCATATGTTTTGTATAAGTTTGATAAATGAAACAATAAATCGATATTTGTATTCAATTTGATATAATTATAAATATTATGTGTGGAATAGTATGTGCATTTGATGTTAAGGAAAGTACAGAAGTGCTGAGACCTCGATTGTTGGAGATGTCAAAAAAAATACGTCATAGAGGTCCGGATTGGAGTGGGATCTATAGCAATGATAAGGCAGTTTTAGCTCATGAAAGATTGGCGATCGTGGATCCCGCTTCTGGAAAGCAACCTTTGTTAAGCAGCGATGGAAGGTTGGTGCTGGCAGCGAATGGTGAGATTTATAACCATAGAGCGCTTAGAAAGCAATTTGAAGGTACATATGAATTTCAAACAGAATCTGATTGTGAAGTTATTCTAGCCTTATATCAAGAAAAAGGAACAGATTTTTTGGATGAAATGAACGGTATTTTTGGTTTTACCATATATGACACGGAAAAGGACGAATACTTTGTTGCACGTGATCATATGGGAATTATTCCGCTATACATGGGCTGGGATCAGAACGGCACCTTTTATGTAGCATCGGAACTTAAGGCTTTGGAAGGTACATGTACCAAAATAGAGCTTTTCCCTCCAGGACACTATCTGCATAGTTCGGATGGAGAACTTAAAAGATGGTATTCCAGGGATTGGATGGAGTACGATGCCGTAAAGGAAAACGAAAGTAGTATTCAGGAAATCAAGGTCGCTTTGGAAGCGGCAGTCCACAGACAATTAATGTCCGATGTACCTTATGGCGTATTGCTTTCTGGTGGTTTGGATTCTTCTGTAACGTCGGCTATCGCCAAAAAATATGCGCAAAAGCGAATTGAATCCGATGATACCACAGATGCTTGGTGGCCGCAATTACATTCTTTTTCGGTGGGCTTGGAAGGGTCTCCGGATTTAGCTGCCGCCCGTAAGGTAGCGGACCATATTGGTACGGTACATCACGAAATCAAGTTTACCATACAAGAAGGATTGGATGCAATTAAAGATGTTATCTACAACTTGGAAACCTACGATATCACTACGATACGTGCCTCGACCCCAATGTATTTAATGGCGCGTGTCATCAAGTCCATGGGTATTAAAATGGTGTTGTCCGGAGAAGGTGCGGATGAGTTGTTTGGAGGATACCTATATTTTCACAAGGCACCAAGTCCAAAGGATTTTCATGAAGAAACAGTTCGCAAATTGGATAAGTTGCACATGTACGATTGTCTTAGGGCGAACAAATCTCTGGCCGCTTGGGGAATAGAAGGTCGAGTTCCTTTTTTGGATAAAGAATTTATGGATGTGGCCATGCGTATTAATCCAAAAGATAAAATGATCAATGGAGAACGCATGGAAAAATGGGTCGTAAGAAAAGCTTTTGAAGATATGTTGCCCCATAGCGTTGCATGGAGGCAAAAAGAACAGTTTTCCGACGGTGTAGGCTATAGTTGGATAGATACACTAAAAGAAGTCGTAAATCAAGAGGTGACTGACGAGCAGCTAGCCAACGCTAAATTCAGATTTCCGTTGCAAACTCCTACTTCAAAAGAAGAGTTTTATTATCGGTCTATATTCGAGCAACATTTTCCATCGGATGCGGCAGCACTTTGTGTACCACAAGAGCCCTCAGTGGCATGTAGTACTAAAATTGCCTTGGAATGGGATGAGGCTTTTAAAAATATGAATGATCCTTCTGGAAGGGCTGTTGCCAATGTACACGATGACGCTTATCAGAAGTAGGGGTTCGTATGATTCTGTTTTCCGCTAACAGTAAAGCGGATCAGTTTTGTTTTTTTTAATTAGTCTTAAAGAGGTGCTACTCAATGGCACCTCTTTTGTTTTTTACAAATTACATGTTAGTTGCCACATGTAAATTCGTTGAAACATGTTCGTTTTAACTTATATATTGAATATATTTAGAATGAAAGAAAAACGAATTACCATGAGACGTTTCAATCAGAATTATTTTTTTATATCGCTCTTAATTACCGTTATAGGAGTTTTTGTGTCCTTTTCCGATAAACCAGTGAAAGAAATCCAAAAACCGAACATACTGTTTATTCTTTCCGATGATCATACCTCCCAGGCATGGGGTATCTATGGTGGAATTTTGGAAGACTATGTCCAAAATACAAATATTAAAAGGCTTGCAAGCGAAGGAGCGGTCCTAAATAATGCTTTTTGTACCAATAGTATCTGCAGCCCAAGTAGGGGAAGTATATTAACTGGACAATACAGTCATTTGAACAAAGTATATACCTTAAGCGAGCCTTTGCCTAACGGTCACCCTAATATCGCAAGGACATTGAAGGCCAACGGTTATGAGACGGCTATTATAGGAAAATGGCATTTGGTAAAACAACCAGAGGGATTTGATTATTTTAATGTCTTGCCAGGACAGGGGGAATACTGGAATCCAATTTTAAAAACCAAGGAAAACTGGAACGACGGTTTAGATGGGTCGGCGGGAAAACAATATAAGGGATTTTCTACGGACATTATTACCCAGCTTACCATAGACCATCTCAATAAAAGAGATAGCCTAAAGCCCTTTCTGATGTTCTGTAATTTTAAGGCAACCCACGAGCCTTTTGACTACCCTAAGCGTTTCGCTTTGCTTTACCAAAACGATACCATTCCCGAGCCTGAGTCCCTTTACGATTTCGGAAAAGAAACGACCGGACGTATATTTAAGGGTCAAGTATTGGAGAATATAGCTGCTCGTTGGAAATTGGCAACGGATACCGATACATTTTGGACACATTATCCGGGACTTCCTTATCCTTTGGAAGGATTGGATAGTGTTCAGAAAAGAAAGAAAATTTATCAGAAGTTGGTAAAGGACTTTATGCGTTCTGGAGCAGCTGTCGATAATAATATTGGAAAGCTTTTGGATTACTTGGAGTCGGAAGGACTAGCTGAAAACACTATAGTAATTTACACGGCGGACCAAGGATATTTTTTAGGAGAACATGGATTTTTTGACAAGCGGTTAATTTACGAGGAGTCACTAAGAATGCCTTTTGTCATTAGATATCCAAAAGAGATAAAAGGAGGGCAACGAATAGATGATATCGTATTGAACATTGACTTTCCGGCCTTACTTGCCGATTACGCAGGTATAGATACCCCTGATTTTATGCAAGGCGTAAGCTTTAGGGAAAACCTTAAAGGAAATACCCCTATGAATTGGCGTAAGCGAATGTACTACAGATATTGGTTGCATGCTCCTGACAGACCTGCACATTTTGGTATACGGGATGATAGGTATAAACTAGCCTTTTTTTATGGCCAAGGTTTGGATAAACAAGGAACCTCCAAACAAACTACGCTACCAGCTTGGGAATTTTATGATCTGCAAAAAGACCCAAAAGAGTTAAGAAATAGTATTGATGACGATCAATACACAGAAGTCATCGCAAAGATGAAGCTGCAGATAGTCGAAGAGCGGGAAAAGTACAATGATTTGGATGAAGACCATTCGGTTATGAGAGCTATTTTAACAGATGCTTCTTTGGAGTAGGTATTTTGTTTGTTCGTGCTGTTTTATAGTAGACGATTCCAGTATTCCAAATTATAAATCACCTGTTTGTTTTTTTGTAATTATCTTATACGGACCATTATTCAAATCAATGGCATATACTTCCTTGGTTTTTCCACATTTATTGTTGATAACTTACTAATGTCAAATACCAGAAAAGCTATACTTTATAGGGTATTGCGTATATTTGTAAGATTGCAAAATTTGAAGTACAAACAACCTTAAATTTATGAGCGAAGCAGCAAAAAACGAAGAGGAAGAAAACAAGGAAGACGCATTGAGCAAAACGCCCGAAGCATCAATGAAGGATTACTCCGCAGATAGTATCCAGGCCTTAGAGGGTATGGAGCATGTACGTATGAGACCTTCTATGTATATAGGTGATGTTGGTACGCGTGGATTACACCATCTTGTCTACGAAGTAGTGGATAACTCCATCGATGAAGCTATGGGAGGCCATTGCGATACTATAAGTGTCATCATTAACGAGGATAATTCGGTTACTACAAGGGATAATGGTAGGGGTATACCGGTTGGAATGCATAAGAAAGAAGGTGTGTCCGCCCTTCAGGTTGTAATGACCAAAATAGGTGCAGGTGGTAAATTCGATAAGGATTCGTACAAAGTATCCGGTGGATTGCACGGTGTAGGGGTTTCTTGTGTAAATGCCCTGTCATCTCATCTAAAAGCTACTGTCTTTAAGGATGGCAAAATCTGGCAGCAGGAGTACGAGCGCGGTAAGGCTATGTATCCCGTGAAAACTGTAGGTGACTGTCAACCAGAAGATAGGGGTACGGAGGTAACATTCTTGCCGGACACTACCATTTTTACCCAAACTATAGAATACAGTTACGAGACCTTATCAAATAGAATGCGGGAGCTTTCCTTTTTGAATAAAGGTGTGACCATTACCATAACCGATAGACGCCAAAAAGATGATGATGGTGAATTTGTTTCCGAAGTGTTTTATTCTGACGAAGGTTTAAAGGAATTTGTTAAGTTTTTAGATGGTAACAGAGAGTCTCTTATACAGAACGTAATCTCCATGGAAGGGGAGAAAAATGATATACCTGTTGAGGTTGCCATGATATACAACACGAGCTACACGGAGAATCTTCATTCTTATGTGAATAATATCAATACCCACGAAGGAGGAACGCACTTGTCTGGCTTTAGAAGAGGTTTAACATCTACGTTAAAGAAATATGCGGATGCCTCTGGTATGTTGGACAAGCTAAAGTTTGAAATACAGGGTGATGATTTCCGTGAAGGACTTACCGCCATTGTTTCGGTAAAAGTGCAAGAGCCACAGTTTGAGGGCCAGACAAAGACCAAGCTTGGCAATAGGGAGGTTTCTGCCGCCGTAAGTCAGGCAGTGTCGGAAATGCTTACCAATTATTTGGAAGAGCACCCGGATGATGCTAAGATAATCGTTCAGAAAGTAGTGCTTGCGGCTACAGCAAGACATGCGGCCACGAAAGCCCGTGAAATGGTGCAGCGCAAAACAGTCATGAGCATTGGTGGTTTACCTGGTAAATTATCCGATTGTTCCGAACAAGATCCTGCGCTATGTGAAGTTTTCTTGGTCGAGGGAGATTCTGCAGGGGGTACTGCCAAGCAGGGAAGGGACAGAAACTTTCAGGCTATTTTGCCGCTGCGTGGTAAAATCTTGAATGTGGAAAAAGCCATGCCGCACCGTGTTTTTGAGAACGAGGAAATTAAGAATATTTATACTGCTTTAGGGGTAACCATAGGTACAGAGGAGGATAGTAAGGCTTTGAATTTGGAGAAACTACGCTATCACAAAGTAGTCATTATGTGTGATGCCGATGTAGATGGTAGTCACATTGAAACCTTAATTCTTACCTTTTTCTTCCGGTATATGAGAGAACTCATAGAAGGCGGTCACGTCTATATTGCCACTCCACCTTTATATTTGGTTAAAAAAGGTCAGAAAAAGCAGTATGCTTGGAGCGATAAGGAGCGTGATGAGATTGCTGATAGTTACAGTGGTGGAGTAGGAATCCAACGATATAAAGGTTTGGGGGAGATGAACGCGGAGCAATTATGGGATACAACAATGAATCCTGAATTCAGAACATTACGCCAAATAACCATAGAAAACGCTACCGAAACTGATCGCGTGTTTTCAATGTTGATGGGTGATGAAGTGCCGCCGAGGAGAGAATTTATAGAGAAGAATGCTGTTTATGCTAACATTGACACATAGAAATAATTACTTTCACAACAAAAACCTGTACAATACGTGCAGGTTTTTTAGTTTTAACTCATTATGGAAGAGTAGGTAATGACATGTTATAAGCGGAATATGTCAATACTCATAACGTATGGAATTAAAATAGTACATAATGAAGCGTATCATTACAGGTTTATTAGTGTTCAGTTGTTCTTTGATGACGTCACAAACAAGTATTAATTCAATTTTTGCTGCAGGTGTAGAAGATGCTGAACGATTTGCTACCGATTATTTGGCACCTTTTTCAGAAAGTACGGTGTACGGTTTTTCTTCCGGCTGGTACAATACAGCAGATGCAAAACCTTTAGGCGGGTTTGAAATTTCTCTTGTAGGAGCGATTACCAGTCACAAGAATAAGGAAGCCAAGCAAACCTTCGTCTTAGATCCGAACGAATATCAAAATTTAAATTTTGTTCAGAACCCCGGCACGGCGAGACCGGTCTCAAGTGCTTTGGGTAATATAGAAGGTGTGCGTGTATTTGTTGAAGGTGATTTAGGGGGCGCAATAGTGCGTGAAGAATTTGTACTCCCTTCAGGTATTTCCGCCGAAGGGGTGGATTTTGTACCTACTGGATACCTACAAGCTAGCGTTGGTATTATTAAAGGTACGGAGATAAAAGCCAGGTTTTTACCAAAGATTGCCTATGAGGGAACATCCGTTGGCTTGATAGGTTTTGGTTTGCAGCACGATTTTACCAAATGGTTGCCAGCGGATAAGATATTACCTATTGCAATATCCGGGGTGATTGGATACACAAAGCTTAACGGTGATTACGATATTTCTGATAGTAATTTATTGGATGGAGCAAACCAAAGAATCGAGGCTGAAATGAGTTCTTGGGCATTTAATGCCGTAATCTCTACCAAATTACCTATAATAAATTTTTATGGCGGAGTTGGCTATATTACCGGTACTTCTCAAACCAATGTTCTTGGGGAATATAGAGTAACGGCTGGTCCATTCGCATCTGAAACTTATATAGATCCTTTTTCAATTACGGAGAATGTGAGCGGAGTTACTGGAACTATAGGTGCGAAACTAAAGCTAGGCTTTTTTAGATTGAATGCGGATTATAGCTTAGGTGTCTTTAATACGGCAACCGTTGGTGTTAATTTTGGATTTCGATAAGCTATACTGATAGGTGTCGTACTCAAAAAGGAGGTAATGCATTACCTTGCTAACCATCTACTAACACTTTTGGTTAATTTAGCATACTTGATATTGTAGTATTACCAAGGTTATAAATTTTCAGAATCCATTATAAAGGATGAGATATTTTAGAAGGATATTGAGTTAATTGTAAGATTTATATTTTTTTGAATTCAATCCGTAGCTTTGTGAAATGACATATTGCCTATTCTCTACATTATGACTTAAAGATATCTTCTCATTTAGCTAGGAGAACCTTTTGAGGATATTTTCTTTAAACTAAAAAAGCCTGCCCAGATTGCTCCGGACAGACCCTTTCCCATGGCCCTGTTAAGATTGTTTATTCTCGGATGGCAAGCATGTTACCATTCTTTTGTTGAAGCAACGTGCCCTCAGGCGTATTTTTTATTGTCACTATATCGTTCGGTTTGTTTTCTAGACCTCTATACTCCACGGTGTAGACTCCGTCTACCTGAGACCATTTAAAATCGGTTTGTTCAATGATTCGTGACCCATCTGTCTCATGATACCTACCTAGGTAGACATCATTAAAAATCCATTCTTTTCGGGTGGTGTTTTTTGCTATGTTCCCTTCAGAAGAAGAAATAGCTTCTATCCATATTCCAATAATAGGATCATCGTTCTGTTCAATTCTAGTGCAATTACTAGCCAAAATAATAGTAAGTATCGCCAGTAATGAAAGTAGTTTTTTCATCATTAAAGTAGGTTTTCGGATTTGGGTATCCAGAATTGATAACGAGTATGTAGATTGCGTTATTACTAAAATTCGTTGTATGGTAACATTTTTCTGTTTTCTTCGTTAAACCGCTCTTTTTTTTAACGTGTTGTTCCGTTCGTCGGTGTTTTATACTATTGATTTTAGTGTAATATTGGTGGCTTCAACCTCATTTTTTATCAATTTATACCTATTTTTGAATTTGAAATTAGAAACAGAAACAAGACGGTATGTGTCTTGAGTGATAACCAATAAATTTATCTTAAAATGAAAGTTACAGTAGTAGGAGCAGGAGCGGTAGGAGCAAGTTGTGCAGAATACATAGCGATAAAGGATTTTGCATCGGAAGTTGTTCTTTTGGATATTAAAGAAGGTTATGCAGAGGGTAAGGCAATGGACTTAATGCAGACCGCCTCGTTAAACGGTTTTGATACTAAAATCACCGGTAGCACCAATGATTATGCAAAGACCGCCAATAGCGACATTGCAGTGATTACTTCTGGTATTCCTAGAAAGCCCGGTATGACTAGAGAGGAATTAATAGGAATTAATGCTGGGATTGTAAAAACAGTTTCCAGTAACTTAATAGCCCATTCTCCCAATGTAATCCTTATCGTAGTGAGTAATCCTATGGATACAATGACTTATTTAGTTCATAAAACTACGGATTTGCCAAAGCATAGAATCATAGGTATGGGTGGTGCCTTGGATAGTGCACGTTTTAAGTATAGACTTGCCGAGGCGATGGAAGCACCAATATCCGACATAGACGGTATGGTTATCGGCGGTCATAGTGATACTGGTATGGTGCCTTTGACCTCGCACGCTACAAGAAATAGTATTAGGGTATCCGAGTTTTTGTCCGAAGAAAGATTACAGCAAGTAGCCGATGATACCAAGGTAGGGGGTGCAACGCTAACAAAGTTGTTGGGAACTAGTGCTTGGTATGCTCCTGGGGCTGCGGTGTCTGCATTGGTGCAGGCCATTGCATGTGATCAAAAGAAGCTATTCCCATGTTCTTCCTTTTTAGAAGGAGAATATGGCCTAAACGATATTTGTATAGGTGTACCGGTAATATTGGGTAGCAATGGTATAGAGCGAATCGTTGACATTCCACTAAGTGACGCAGAAAAGGCTAAAATGCAAGAAAGTGCAGTAGGCGTTTCAAAGACAAATGGTCTTTTAGACTTGTAGATTTAAAACCTTTAATAATAAAACAATGCCTTTGTAGTCTAACTATAAAGGCATCGTTAGTTACAGTAAGGTGGGCTTTGAAAATTTATAATGTATAAAATATGCTACCTAGAATCATCTTTCTTTTTATATTTGCCGCATGAATGCAAAATGGTGCATAAGTACTTTATTTATTATTCTAGCCTTTTTGGGGCTAAGTCAAGGGCATAAGAGAACCTCTAACCAGCAAATTTTACTAAAATTTGCAGATGTAGAACTAGCCTCGGAAACTGCTCATGATGAAATTTTGGCTGTAATTGCCAAGAAACTTGAAGTACTAGGTATCGCTTATATTGAAATAATAGAAAATGACGGTACACAGTTAAGTATTCGTTATTACAGTGATATTGATGCGGTTAGTGTTAAGGAGTTTCTTTCCAAAGAAAACCAACCTTCTTTAACAAATAAAGAAGAATTTCCTTCCGATTATCCAAAAGAAGAACTTCCTGAACAGTATAATTTAATCGTATCTGATTTGCACCTGCAAGCAGATGATATTGTTAATTTAAACGCAACTATTGTTTTAAGTCATAAACAACCTGATAATATATTATCTAATGCTGTAATTCTAACATTCAGTAATACAATAGGCTTTGAACAATACGCTACCGTTAACATAGCGTATAAGATCAATAGAAATATTGTATTATCAATTAATAACACTTCACGAATAATTCCGGAAGTAAGGGCAGGACCTTATGTTTACAGGAATAGTTAATTTCCAATAAAATAGAATACCAAGTAGCGTTAGTACTTTGTGTAAAGTTCATTAGCCTTGGTTTTTAATACACCTAATCAACATAAATTAAATAAAACATTAAAATGCAAAATAAAGGACTTATAAAGCTGTTTGCTTTATTATTCGGGTTAGTAAGTATCTATCAACTATCCTATACTTTTATCACGAGTAAAGTAGAAAACGAAGCGGAAGTATTTGCTACAAGCCGTATTTCAGAGTCGGAAGAGGATTATGTCTCTAAAAGAGAGGTCTTGGAGGCCAGCTATTTAGATTCTATCAGTGAGAATACAATTCTTGGTTATACTAACTATGGCGAAGCAAAGAAAAAAGAGCTCAACAAAGGGTTGGACCTTAAAGGGGGTATAAATGTTACCTTACAAATATCCGTGAAGGATATTTTAAAAGGATTGGCAAATAACACCAAAAATCCAATTTTTAATAAGGCTTTGGCGGATGCCGATACGGCATCAAGGAATAGTGATGATACGTATATAGAACTGTTTTTTGAGGCATTCGATAACATTAAGGGAGAGACGAAATTGGCGTCACCTGAGATTTTCTCGAACAAAGGGTTAAGCGATGAGGTTAACTTTCAGATGTCGGACGATGAGGTTAAGCCTATCATTAGAACAAAAATAGATGAGTCTATTGTCTCTGCTTTTGAAGTACTTCGAGAGCGTATAGATGGTTTTGGAGTTACCCAACCAAATATTCAAAGGGAAGGAAATTCCGGTCGTATTTTGGTAGAGTTACCTGGGGCTAGAGATATAGCGCGTGCGCAGGATTTGCTATCCAGTACGGCACAACTAGAATTTTGGGAAACATATTCGCAAAGCAATACAAGTTTTAGTACGTTCTTAATACAGGCAAACGAGAAGCTGAAGAGTATTGTTGATATTGAGAAACCACAAATAAAAGAAGAGACCGAACTGGATTCTTTATTATCCGATGTGGCATCCGATTCGTTGGATTTAGCTGCTCAGGTTAATCCGCTTTACGAACTGCTAATTCCTGCTAACCCAGGAAGTAATGCCATGTTTCAAGCGGCGATTAAGGATACAGCCACTATAGGTGGTTATTTAAGAATGCCGGAAATTAGAAGGTTGTTGCCAGCCGATATTCAGTTTACAAAATTTGTGTGGGAGCGTCCAGCAACGGAGGATACAGAAATTATTAATCTTTATGCCTTAAAATCCAATCGCGAAGGAACGCCAAGAATAAGTGGTGATGTAGTTAGTGACGCACGCGGAGAGTTTGATCAGTTCAGTAAGCCGGTCGTTACCATGAGTATGAACTCAAAAGGTTCTAAGCTATGGCAAAAATTGACTAGTGATGCCAATGTAAATCAAACTGGTATTGCGGTGGTATTGGATAATAAGGTATACACCGCTCCAGGTTGTTCCGTTGTTGGTGGTATATCTGGGGGTAGGACAGAAATTTCTGGAGATTTTACCGTAAACGAAACAAAGGATATTGCTAATGTGCTAAGAGCTGGCAAACTACCTGCCTCTGCTGAAATCATCCAGTCGGAAATAGTTGGACCTTCTTTAGGGCAAGAAGCTATTGATAGTGGTTTTATGTCTTTCTTGATCGCCATGGCGGTAGTGTTGTTATGGATGATTTTTTACTATGGCAAAGCAGGTATATTTGCTGACATTGCATTGCTATTAAACATTCTGTTAATATTTGGAGTGCTTACAAGTTTAAATGCTGTCTTGACCTTACCGGGTATCGCTGGTATCGTATTAACAATAGGAATGTCCGTAGATGCGAACGTACTTATCTTTGAGCGTATCAAGGAAGAATTGGCAAAAGGGAAAGGAAAGAGCCAAGCCGTTTCTGACGGTTTTAGTAATGCATTATCCTCAATTTTGGATGCCAACATTACTACCGGCCTTACTGCAATTATACTTTTTGTTTTTGGTTCTGGACCTATAAAAGGATTCGCGACTACTTTATTAATAGGTATTCTAACCTCTTTATTCACAGCGATATTTATAACAAGACTTTTGGTAGACTGGTATATTGGAGGAAAAGGAAGGACATTGGATTTCTCTACGGCTATCACAAAAGGGCTTTTCAAGAATATCAACATAGATTTCTTGATCAAAAGAAAGTTAGCATATGTGATTTCTGCCGTTCTGGTTGCTGTTGGATTGCTCTCTTTATTCGCAGGGCCTGGTTTGCAACAGGGGGTTGATTTTATTGGCGGGCGTTCCTATACAGTTCGTTTTGAGCAAACTGTTAATCCATCCGAGATTGCATCAGAACTGAATGCTGTTTTTGGAAGTGGCACTCAGGCTAAAACCTTTGGCGAATCCAATCAAATTAAGATTACCACCCCATATAAGGTAGATGTAGAAGGAATAGAGGTAGATAACGAGATACAGGATAAACTGTATACATCTTTACAAAAGTATCTGCCAGACGGTATTTCTAAGCAAGATTTCATGGTGGGTAGTGCCGATAAGGCTATTGGTATTATGCAGTCGGTTAAGGTTGGGCCTACTATTGCAGATGATATTAAGAATAATGCCTTTTTAGCTATTTTAGGATCGCTAGCGGTCGTGTTTTTATACATATTACTACGTTTCCGTAGATGGCAATTCTCATTGGGTGCTGTTGTTGCGGTATTTCATGATGTTTTAATCGTCTTAGGGGTATTCTCTATTTTAGGTAAAATAATGCCTTTTAACATGGAAATTGACCAGGCGTTCATTGCAGCGATATTGACAGTTATTGGTTACTCCTTGAATGATACCGTGGTCGTATTTGACCGTATTCGGGAAATAATTTCTGAGCGCGGCTGGAAAGGTGGTGAAAATATCAATTCTGCAATCAATAGTACCTTGAGCAGAACCTTGAATACCTCTCTTACTACATTGGTAGTGTTGCTCACCATATTTATATTTGGAGGAGAGTCCTTAAGAGGTTTTATGTTTGCCATGATAGTAGGTGTGGTCGTAGGAACGTATTCCTCCGTGTTTATAGCAACACCCATTATGTACGATGCGCTAGGTAAGAAATTAAGTTCTGGAGGGGAATTGAAATAAAATAGTAGAATTAGACTAACTCAAAGTAAAGAGTCGCTATTTCTTATGGAAGTAGCGGCTTTTTTCATGTCTATGTGATTGTCACACTTCCTTTTGATCCGCTTGACGTCATATCTAGTTTGAAAATAGATTTAGGTAATAATCCGGGCTCTTTTCTATGGGAGACAAAAATAATACTGGTATTTGTCTCGTTTGCGATTTTGTTTACGAGGGTTACCAATAGTGTCGCTGACCTATCATCCATTCCTGCTGTGGGTTCATCTAAAATTAATAAAGGAGGATGTTTGACCATAGCTCTAGCAGTCATCACTAACCGTTGTTGACCTAAGGTCAGGTCTTTAAAAAGAGTATTCCTTTTTTTCCATAAGTTTAAAAGCAGCATCCATTCTTTGCTTTTTTGTTTTTGTGTTTCTGTGGGTTGCATGTATAAACCAACGGAATCTGTAAAACCTGAAATTAGCATGTGCGCTACGGTATGCCTACCTTTAAATTTATCGGTTATGTTTGAAGAAAAATACCCTATTTTTTCTTTTATATCCCAAACACTTTCACCAGTTCCCTTTTTCTTTCCAAAAATATAAATGTCTTGTCCGAAGGCTTTGGGGTTATCTCCAAAAATCATAGATAGTATTGTGGTTTTACCGGATCCATTCTTTCCTGTAAGCTGCCAGAAATCTCCTTTTTGTATATTCCATGATATCTGATGGAGTATCGGCTTATTGCCATAGCAAACCGAAACGTTTCGAAATTCTACTAGGTATTCCGATTTGATTTTAATCGAATTTATGGGCTTCGGGATCTGGTGGGTAAAAGCGGACTTAAAACTAGTTTTATCTTTGTTTTTTCTGGAATTAAGTACCGTGAACTTATCCACATCCAAAACTCCGAAATAATTTATAAAGGGCAAAAGGTCGGATTTTCTGCTTGCAAGTTGCAGAAATGTAATTTCTTCCGCTTTTTGTACGAGTACTTGTTTTAGTTCAACTTGAAAGTGGATGTCTAAATGATCAAATGGATTATCTAGGATGATAAAATCTGGCTGTTCTTCAAAAATGTGAAGTAATAGCGCTTTCTTTTGTTCTCCACTGGACATAGTTTTTAAGGGCTGCTGTTCATTATTAAAAGAAGGGTTTCCATATTGCTCTTCCTTGTTAATAAATGCATGTAGCGCCAAAGGGGAGAATAGTGCGCCTTTCTTACCGGTAAAGGTTTTGAAGTTCATATGCTTGTGGTTCAGCACCTCTTCTATAAAGGCGGATTTATGCGAATCGTTATCTATGAATATGGCCCAATGCGATGTCATATCAATGGTTTATCTGGTATATGTCCACAGGATTGTTTTTGTAGGTTGTCGTTCGATTTAAGTGCATACCAGTTTTGACCGCAACTTTTTTGGATGGTAAATTATCAACATGAATAATGGCAATCAAATGAGAAGCCCACATATTGTAGAAGGCGACTTCTTTACATTTTTTTGCGGCCTCCGTAGCATAGCCTTTGCCCCAATGTTCTGGTAAAATAGAATATCCTATTTCCAACTCTTTTATACCATCAACGATTTGCACCAAGAGTCCGCAAAGACCTACTAGTCTATTAGTTTCTTTGCAGATAAGTGCGTTCATTCCACCCATGTTGTAGTTGTAGCGTTCGAAAATGCTGTCAAACTGTTGCTGGCAAGCGGTTTCGGGATCGGAGGGAAGTCCCTCCCAAAATTGAGAACTTAATGGTTCTTCATGAAATGGAAGCCAAGCCAGGTAATCAGAAGCAACTAATGCTCTAAATAGAAGGCGATTACTTTCTACTCCTGCCAACAAGTATTTCATGTGATTAGTCTCTTTCGAATGCTATTTTATCTCCAATGGCTAACGACCACTTTTTTACAAGTCCAGCATTTACTTCCAAAACATATTTTACGGGTACACGAGAAGAAAGACCTTTTTCATTAAAAGGCTCCGCATTTTCCTGAAAACTTACGATTGTCATTCTTTCATCAATAAAAATGATATCCAATGGTATTGCTGTGTTTTTCATGTAGAACGAATGCATGGAAACGTCTGGAAAAACAAAGAGCATCGCTTGGGTATTTTCCATACGCGTACGGTACATTAATCCGGTCTGTGTTTCATACTCTGACTCCGCAATCTCAATATTCAGTTGTGTTATAATAGAGTCTGTATCTTTTTTGAAGATGTCTAGTTTGCCTTCCTTAGTAAACGTGATTTCTTCGGTTTTAATCTTGGTCTTGCTATTTTCTTTACAGGAAAACAACAACAGCAATACCACAAGACAACTTATACAATTCTTTATAATCATATTACTAATTAACTAAGCCCTTTTTGTATGAGGCCTAAACATAAGATAGAGACCGATAATGATGAATGGGATACTAAGCCACTGCCCTGTAGAAAGCAGTCCCCAGGTTTCTTCGAAACCACCTTGACTTTTCTTAACGAACTCTACAAAGAAGCGTACGGTCCACAATAGTACAAGAAACAAGCCTAATAGGTAACCTTGCTTGTTTTTTTTCTCTGTTTTCCAATATAAATAGTACAGTAGTACAAAAACAAAAATATAGCAGATGCCTTCATATAACTGTGCTGGATGACGATAAGGGATTTCTTCTAAATATTGTGCAAATTTTGGATTTTTCTCTATGGCAGCATACGCTGCATTTAGGGTATTTTCCTTTGTGATCGCCAAGGCTTTGGAAGGATGTAAATCGTCGGAATCGCGAATGAACCTAGTGGCGAAAATAAAGGTCTTGTCTACTATTTTTCCATTGATTTCGGAATTGAAAAAATTACCCAAACGCACAAAGAATGCGCCAATGGAAAAAGGTACGACCATACGGTCCAAAATCCATAAGAGTTTAAATTCGGGGTACTTTCTAGTATAGATATACATTCCAAGGATTACTCCTATGGTGGCGCCATGACTAGCAAGCCCGGTAAAGCCTGTAAATTCGTAACCATCGATTAAGCCAAATAATAAACTTCCGGTACTACTTTCGCGTATAGGGAGTAATATTTCTAACAAATGATTTTTGTAATAATCCCAATCATAAAAAATAACATGACCCAGACGCGCTCCTAACATAGTGCCCAAAACGGTATGTATAAACAGGGAATCTAATTGCTCTACGGATTTCTTTTCATTATCGAATATGCGCTTCATTAGGTACCATCCCAAAGCAAAGGAAATAATCCATAAAAGATTGTAATATTTTATCTGGACAAAACCAATGTTGAAGAGGGTTTCATTTGGATTCCACGTAATACCTAAAAAATACATATTTTTTTATTTGGAGAGGCTAAGATAGTAAAATTGCATTCTTTTTATGGAAATACATCACCATATGGAAAAAACTAGGAATTGTAAGATGGTTATCTATTGAAATTAAAATACGTTCTAGTTAGAGGTTTCATCTTTAATTGAATTTCATGGAAACTCTAAAAAATTGAAAAAATATCTTATACTTTTTTCTTTTTTATCTATTTTGGGCTTCCTCCTTAAAAAATGGAGTGTCTGCAATCGGTAAATAATAAAAGACTATATATTATTTTGAGCTTATGTGCTTAACTGGTCTAATCATAAAATAGAGTCCTACTATAATCATAGGGATGCTTAACCATTGACCCGTAGAAAATATTCCCCAAGTATCTTCAAATCCGCCTTGACTTTTCTTGAAAAATTCTACTACGAATCTAGAAGACCATAGCCCAACCATAAACAAACCAAAAAGGTAGCCTAGTTTTTTACTTTTATTGGTTTTCCAGTAGGTGTGCCACAATATTCCAAATAGTAACACATATAGGAAAGCCTCGTATAATTGTACAGGATGTCTAAATGGAATATTTTCAAGTATGTGGGCAAATTCCGGTTTAAGCTCAAGAGCTTTATACGCGGCGTCGGCCGTTTTTTCTTTTGTTAGTTGGATTGCCCTGTAGGCTGGCATATCGTCAGCATCACGAATCATTCTAACAGCGAAAATAAATGATTTATCAACTATATTTCCGTTGATTTCTGAATTAAAAAAATTTCCGATACGGACAAAAGCAGTCCCAATGGAACAAACGACTACCCTGTCTAGAATCCATAGAAAACTCAGATCATCATTCTTTTTCGAGAATAAGTACAAGGCTATGAAAGCCCCAATGGTAGCTCCATGGCTTGCTAGACCTGCAAAACCTGTAAATTCATAACCGTTTATAAAACCAAAAAGAGTTTCGTTATTATTTTCACGAATTGGTAGCAAGATTTCTAAAAGATGATTCTTGTAATAATCCCAGTCGTAAAAGAATACATGGCCAAGACGGGCACCGAGCATAATAGATACTACACAATGCACAAAAAGTGAATCCAGTTTTTTCATGGATTTCTGCTCTTTGTCAAATATTTGCTTTAAAAGGTACCATCCAATTACAAAAGTTAGTATCCAAAGTAAATTGTAATATTTTATTTCAATGAAACCAATATTGAAAAGGGTGCCATCGGGATTCCAGTTGAAACCTAAAAAGTACATAGTTGGTTACTTATAGCAGCTAAGATACTAAGATTGATACCCCTTTTAAGTAACTTATTGCGTATTCTTTTCAAAACTTATTGATGCTCAAATTTGACCATTGCCCCTACGTTTTATTTTTGAACCCTGCTCCGGTGGGAGGGCTTGAGATTGAGTTTGAATTTGAGTTTGTGCTTGTGTTTGAACTTAAATTTTCAAGGCACCGGATCATACCCTTTACCGCCCCAAGGATTACAGCTTACAATTCGTTTGATAGCAAGCCATCCACCTTTGAACAGCCCATGCTTTTTTAAAGCTTCTAAGGTATATTGAGAACAGGTAGGGGAGTAGCGGCAAGTTGCCGGCGTGTATGGTGATATCGCCAATTGATAAAAACGGACCAACAAAATAAAAGGGGCAATCAGAATTTTTTTTATGGATATCTTCAATGTCCGAATGGTTAGATATGTAAAACTAAGATAAAGAAACAACTTGGAGAAAAAGAAAAGCCCGTATGGTGTCACACGGGCTTTTGTTTTAGGGACAGTATTATGCACCTATTCTAATGGGTTCCAAATGTTCGGCTTCCTCCGGCGTATATAAGCGGGAGCGAATCAAGAACCGTATCCCTAACGGAATTTCTAAAGAGAAACTGGCTCCCCTACCAGGGGTAACATCAATGGTGAGTTGGGTATGTTTCCAATACTCGAACTGGTCTTTGGACATGTGAAAATCGCAGCCTTCTATTGTCCCTAGCCAAACATCATTGTCATCTAGCATAAGGTCGCCCTTGGTAAAGCACATGGGGGAAGACCCATCGCAACAGCCTCCGCTTTGATGAAACATAAGTTCTCCGTGTGTGTCTCTTAGCTGATTAATAATGTCGGCTGCCTTTTCAGTTGCCAATACTCTTTTGATTGTCATGTACACCTTTTTTAAAAGAATCCCATTGCTTTCTTGTCATAGGAAATCAACATATTCTTGGTCTGGCGGTAATGTGCCAACATCATTTTATGGTTTTCTCTCCCGATACCCGATTTTTTATATCCTCCAAAAGGGGCATGTGCAGGATATAAGTGATAGCAATTCACCCAAACTCTCCCGGCTTGTATAGCTCGTGATATTGTATAAGCTTGGTGCGTATCTCTTGTCCATACACCTGCACCTAGGCCATATAACGTATCGTTGGCTATGGCTATGGCTTCCGCTTCATCTTTAAAGGTGGTTACACAGGCCACAGGACCAAAGATTTCTTCTTGGAAAACACGCATTTTATTATTTCCTTTTAAAAGTGTAGGCTGTATG
The DNA here is from genome assembly GCA_964353165.1 of uncultured Maribacter sp. Classification (GTDB taxonomy): domain Bacteria; phylum Bacteroidota; class Bacteroidia; order Flavobacteriales; family Flavobacteriaceae; genus Maribacter. The sequence goes on along the minus strand of CAYGUY010000042.1, from coordinate 8,792 downwards.
TAAAAACCACCTTCCAGTCCTTCGTTGTAGGCCTGCTCGCCGCCTGTTAAAACTTCACATCCTTCTTCCTTGCCAATTTTGATATAACTAAGAATTTTTTCAAATTGGTCATTGGAAGCTTGTGCCCCCATCATGGTATTAGGGTCTAAGGGATGGCCCATTTTAATGGCCTTTGTTCGCTCAATGACCCGCGCTATGAAGGCGTCGTAAATGTTTTCTTGGATTAAAATACGTGACGGACATGTACATACTTCGCCTTGGTTTAGGGCAAACATATTTGCACCTTCTATACATTTGTCAAAAAACTCATCATCCGCATCCATGATACTTTCAAAAAAGATGTTAGGCGATTTACCACCGAGTTCCAAGGTTACCGGGGTAATGTTTTTTGAAGCATACTGCATGATCAATTGACCCGTGGTGGTCTCTCCGGTAAAAGCTATTTTATTTATTCTTGGGCTGGACGCCAAAGGTTTGCCAGCTTCCGCCCCAAAACCATTGACCACGTTCAAAACTCCTGCAGGTAGGATATCCTGAATCATTTCCATTAATATTAAAATACCTACCGGTGTTTGTTCCGCGGGTTTAAGGATGACACAGTTTCCTGCGGCCAAGGCCGGCGCCAACTTCCAGGTTGCCATTAGTATAGGAAAGTTCCATGGGATGATCTGTCCTACAACGCCCAAAGGCTCCGTAACGTTAAGAGCAACGGTATTTGCGTCCAGTTCGCTTACAGATCCTTCTTCTGCCCTTATTACACCTGCAAAATATCTAAAGTGATCTATGGCCAAGGGCAGGTCTGCGGCCCTGGTTTCACGTATAGCCTTTCCATTGTCCCAAGTTTCGGCTCTTGCCAAAACTTCTAAGTTCCGTTCCATTACATCTGCAATTTTTAAGAGCATATTACTTCTCTCCGTTGCGGAGGATACGTTCCATGAACTAGCAGCTTCCCAAGCGGCATCAATTGCTTTTTCAATATCTTCTGCCGTGGATCTGGGTACTTTTGTAAAGGATTTCCCATCTACGGGAGAAGTGTTTTCAAAATATTCGCCCTTCGTGGGTGCCACCCATTTGCCACCAATAAAATTCTCATACTGGTTTTTAAATATAGGTTTCTGTAGGATGTCTTTTTCAATAGTTACGGTGTTGCTCATAATGTATTTAGTTAAAGTTTATACTAGAATGTCGTGTGATTTCTTGCATCTCACACATCGTTAGAGCCTAAATTTAATTGTTAAATTCTCATTATATGTGACGTATTCTATAAATAACATGAACAATCCTATCATTTATTAACTTTATGATTTCATTAAGCTAATTATTTTGTAAATTCTGCAATTGTAAAACATAATGAACGTGTTACAGGTATCTCAGAAATTTCTAAACGAACGGCGACTGGAAACCCTTGTTGAAAACCAAACGTCCTATACTATGAACAATGCTGCTATGCACGTTTATGAAACCCATGAGCAGGCGGAAAAAGTACTATTGAAATTTGAGCAGCCCGTACTTGCCAGTATGATAGAAGGGAAAAAGATTATGCATTTACGGGACTACCAATCTTTTGATTTTCTTCCTGGGGAATCCTTAGTGCTCCCCGCCAACGAACAGATGTGTATAGATTTTCCCAACGCCATGGCAGATAACCCCACGCGATGTCTCGCAATGGCCATATCAGAGGATAAGATAAACAAGGTATTGCAGTTTATGAACGAACAAATGCCGAAGGATAATAGGGATGAGTGGGGACTAATGAACTATAACTTTCACTTTGTAAATGACCCGGGTATTTTTCAAATTTTAAAACGCCTTTTGTTTCTATTTTCCGAAGACCACCCCTCTAAGGATTTCTTTGTAGATAATATGCTAAGGGAACTTATTATTAGAATCTTACAGACAAACGAACGTAAGATATATAGCAAGGCAACATTAAACCTTACCAATGAAAGTAGGCTCGCTGGGGTAGTGAGGCATATAAGGGAAAATATAAACACTAGTTTGCAGGTGGACGACTTGAGCAGAAAGGCGGGTATGAGTCCGTCGCATTTTTATAGAACGTTCAGGTCTGAATTGGGGATTTCCCCCATAGAATTCATAAACAACGAGCGCATAAAATTAGCTGTTGGTCTATTACAGAATAGTGACCGAAGTATTAAGCATGTGTATTTAGATTGTGGTTTTGAAAGCAGGTCTTATTTCAATAGGGTTTTTAAGAATAGGCACAACATATCTCCTGGACTATATAAGGCCAAGATTGAAAATGCAGCTTTTAATTCCTGATTAGACACTAAAGGTAGTACCTTCTTTCCCATCTTTTAATTGTATACCCAAAGCGGCCAATTGATCCCGTATACTGTCTGAGGTAGCAAAATCCTTATTTTCCCGTGCGTTTTTTCTAAGCTTAATTAGAAGTTCTACCGCTCCGTTCAACTTTTCGGTATCTACTGCCGAACTTTTTTTATTTTCCAGACCCAATACCTCAAAAACAAAGTTATGCATCGTCTCTTTTAGTACTGCTTTATCCGCCGCTGTTATGTATTCTTTTCCTTCTTTTATGAGGTTAATGTGCTTTACGGCATCAAATAGTTTTGCAATTAAGATGGGTGTGTTAAAATCATCGTTCATGGCATCGTAGCAGGATTGCTTCCAAGAAAGGACATCAAAATCGCTTTGTTTTCCCTCAACTAGCCCGTCTAGGGTAGTAATAGCCTCCATAAGTTTGTTGAATCCTTTTTCAGAGGCAAGTAATGCATCGTTACTAATATCTAAAATACTGGTGTAATGCGCTTGCATCATAAAGAAACGAACCATGGAAGGGGAAAAGGCTTTGCTCAAAATCTCATTGTCCCCAGAGAATATTTCGCCTGGAAGAATGCTATTTCCAGTGGATTTTGCCATTTTCTTACCGTTAAGCGTAAGCATGTTGGTGTGGAGCCAATACTGCACCGGTGATTTACCATTACTAGCTTCGGCTTGTGCAATTTCACACTCATGGTGTGGGAATTTCAAATCCATTCCACCACCATGTATGTCGAATGTTTCGCCCAAATATTTTGTACTCATCGCGGTACATTCCAAATGCCAGCCCGGGAAACCATCTCCCCACGGTGAAGGCCAACGCATAATATGCTGTGGCTCTGCTTTTTTCCAAAGGGCGAAATCCTGTGGACTTCTTTTATCGTCCTGTGCCGTAAGCTCACGTGTGTTTGCAATCATGTCTTCCAACTTACGACCGCTTAATTTTCCGTAATCGTTCGTTTCGTTAAATTTTACCACATCAAAATAAACCGATCCATTTGTTTCATAAGCGTAACCTTTTTCTATGATTACTTTTATGATTTCAATCTGTTCAATAATATGTCCTGTTGCCGTTGGTTCTATGCTTGGCGGTAAAAAATTGAATTTTTCGAGAATGTTATGAAAGTCAACCGTATAGCGTTGAACTACTTCCATCGGTTCCAATTGCTCTAAACGTGCTTTTTTTGCAATTTTATCTTCCCCGTCTTCTGCGTCATCTACCAAATGTCCTGCATCGGTAATATTGCGGACATATCGAACCTTATATCCCAGATGTTTAAAGTACCTGAATATCATGTCAAATGACATAAATGTGCGGCAATTACCAAGATGAACATTGCTGTAAACAGTAGGTCCACAAACGTACATTCCAATGTGCCCTGGATTTAAGGAAGTGAATAGTTCTTTTTTACCAGTTAAGGAATTATGTACTTTAAGTTTCTGCTTCTCGTATAGTTGCATCTTTTAAAAAAGAATTAGAACGTTGTGTCAAGGTTAATAAAGTTCAGAAATTCCCTGCGTACAGCTTCTTCTTTGAATTTACCACCATACTCTGCAGTAACGGTACTGCTTTCAATATCCCTAATGCCCCTGGAGTTAACGCAAAGGTGCTTTGCATCTATAACACATGCTACATCTTCTGTGCCTAAAACTTTTTGTAGTTCCCTAACAATTTGAATGTTTAATCGCTCTTGTACCTGTGGTCTTTTTGCAAAATAATCTACAATTCGGTTCATTTTGGAAAGACCTACCACGGTTCCTTTAGAAATATAGGCTATATGTGCCCGGCCAACAATAGGTAGCAAATGGTGTTCGCAAGTAGAGTAAAGGGTGATATTTTTTTCAACCAACATTTCTCCATACTTGTATTTATTGTCAAATGTGGATGATTTTGGTTTCCTGTTGGGATGCAGGCCGCTAAAAATTTCTTTAACGAACATTTTTGCTACTCTGTTGGGTGTGCCTTTTAAACTGTCATCATCCAAATCTAACCCTAACGTGAGCATGATTTCTCTAACATTAGCGTTTATTCTGTCTATCTTTTCTTCATCACTTAAAACAAATGCATCGTTGCGAAGCGGTGTTTCATCCGACGACGAAATATGGTCCTCTCCAATCTGTTCAAAATGGTCTTCCAATGTGCCTTCAGTTTTCATTTAATCAAAACTTTTACAAGGGGCAAAGATATACATTATATGGCACTTTTTAGCACAGCTAAGACGGTGCGTGCCATAAATTAGTATTAATCCAAAGTAAATAGGTTTTATCGATATCGAACCTATTAATTAGAAGTATGCTTCTTGGACTCTGAATATTTTTTGCTAATCAAATATCATTATTTCAACGGCGTTGAGGTTTATTTAAATAGTTAATATTCTGCGCTTAAGATTGTATTTCATCGATTAAGCGCGTAAAAAATCGATGTAAAATACTAAAAAGCGATGCTGCTAGTTATCATATATGATATAGTCTGTTAATAGACCATTTACCATATGCGAACACTACTTGTATTCATTTTTGGTTTCACCCTTTGTATTGGGAATTTACGAGCTCAAAATTCTCCAGATTGTAGAACTGCCATACCCGTATGCGCTGACCAACCCATTTTTGGCTTGGCGGATGGTGGAGGAGATATAGATGATTTTGACCCTGAGGTAATTACGCAAACAGGTTGTTTGGAGAAGGGGAGCGTTAGTTCCGCTAACATTGAAAATAATACTTCTTGGTATGTGTTTCGCGCAGGCACCGAAGGTCAAGTCGGTTTTGATATTCAAGCTATGTCTACCAGCGGCGGTGCTGGAACACCTACCGCTGAATGGGATTTTGCTGTGTATGGGCCGTATGACGAAGATGATGGACAAACTTTCTGCACCATTATTGGCAACGGTACTTCTGAACCGATTCGATGTAACTACGAGGTAAACAACACGGAATTCACCGGGGTAGGGGTAAATCCTGAAAATGGACAAGAGGGTGCGCCCTTTTTAATAGGTAGCCAAAATACATACGACGAGTGGTTGGATGTTCAGCCAGGGGAGCTTTATTATATTTTGATAAATAATTTTAACACTAACTTTGACGGTGATCCTGAACCGTTTATGCTTACGTTTACCGGAAACTCCGTACAAGCCGATCAAAATACGGCCTTGGATTGTACATTAAGAGATGAGTTTTTAGGTTTGGACATTATAGCTTGCGAAGGTGATCCTGATATTATATTAAGTGCACTACGTTCACCTGCGGGGCCGGATATAGCTAATGTCGTATGGTCAGTAGACTATGAAGACGATGGTGTGATAGATCAGACCTTTACTGGAACTGGGGATTTTGGGGCGGAATTGGTAGTATCCAGTCCAAACTCAGGACGTTATTTTGCTGAAATTACAACGCTTTCAGGAACACCCCCAATTGTTGCTGATGTTGGAGGAATACTTATTACTTTTTATGGTGATCCTATTTTAGATCGAGTAGAGATTTTGGATACGAATATGTCTATAGATCCGGACCGGAACGATGTTGAGTTTATAATGGACGGGGATAGTTCTTATGAATTTGCTGTTAACGGTGGTGAGTTTCAGGATAGTCCAATTTTCAGGAATATCCCACCTGGGGAGAATACAGTTATAATAAATGACAAGAATGGTTGTGGCATAACCGAGCCTATACCTTTTGTAGTGTTTGCTTACCCAAAATTTTTCACTCCCAATGGTGATGGCATCAATGATGGATGGAACATTCAAGGAATAGATGCTGCTAGTGTTTCTGATATAGCTGTGTTTATTTTTGACCGTTATGGTAAATTGTTAAAGCAATTGGGTGTAGCCGATACTTGGGATGGTACCTTTAATGGAAGTGAAATGCCGTCTACGGATTACTGGTTTAAGTTTGAGTATTCCGAAAATGACAATGTAGCGCCAATCGTTGCCAAGACCAGAAGAACCCACTTCACTTTAAAAAGATAAAACATCTTGTAATAGTCCGTTTTCGTAGGTTATTCATTGGGCTAAATCGAATTCATAACAAATACCCTTTCATTGTTAAGTAAACGAGTTACAGGTGGTCTCTTGTTTGGCTTTATATATAGCTTAGGGGAGTCTTTCTTGCAAAGCTATGTTGATGGGGATTTTTTGTACAGTTCTATTTAGCAGTAATCTGGGCCTGCGAGAATAGTTATTTAGCCAATTCAACTACATGAATATTTTAGAAATTTATGGTATAGCTCAGTGTTGCATTTGTACGTAGTCTGTCTATAGTAGCGGGTGTGGCTAATCCAGTATCCAATAATTGTTCATTTACCTGTTGGTCTATTCTGTTTAAAGAAAAGTCAAGCCTACTTCCACCAAAATTATAACCAATACCCCCAGAAATACTATTTAAATCACCAATGGTGTCTGTATTGGCATACGGACTTTGTTCAAACCGATATCCGGCCCTAAGGCTTATATTAGCAATGCGATATTCTCCACCTAATCTATATGTGGAAACAGCACCTAATTGATTGGCAATATCATTGTTTACAGTTTGAAAGTTGGGATCGCTTTGCGGCCTTAATTCTGCAGTTGAAAAATCTTGATACCCATAGTCAAAACTTAGGAGTCCATTTTTTCCAAAGATCACGGCCATGCTTCCAGTTAATTTCGCAGGGGTCTGGATGGTGTACCTTTCAAAAAGGTTTACGATGTTAAAATCTATAAAGTTAATGTCCTCATCCGCTAAATCTGAGTTTATTCGTTGAGAAAGATCGTCGTTTAAGCGATACCAGGTAGGAGATTGATAACTTGCCCCCAAACGAACAGATTCATTTAATTTAGCTATCGCACCTAGTGTAAATGAAAATCCATTTCCTTGGGTAACCAATAAATTGTCAAATGTAGTACGCTGTATCTCAGAATCCGCATCATAGCCTGTTTCTGTAAGTCTGTCTACGCGTTCGTTGAAAACGCTGTGAAAATTTAGGGAGGCACCTAAGTATAGTTTGTCCTGGTATTCGGAAGCCATGTTTACCGTAAACTTGGAGTTGTACCCGAAATTAGTACGTTGAAACTGTTGATCTACGTTTGAGTACGATGCATTACTAATATACTGGTTTGTTTGCAGGTCCTCGTCTAGCGGGTCAATTACTCCTCCATAATAACCTAAAAACGCTTGTTGGTCGCTAAATCCTCCATTTGCTCCTATATCCAAATATCCGTTCTCTATAAGTTCGCCATCTTCTAGTAAAATAGCTCCGAACGGCGTTCCTTGCGCAAAATTAAGGAAGTATGAATCTACCCCTTGATTGCTTCTGCCTTCCACTAAATAACCATTCTCAAAATTCTGCGCCAAGTCGTAATTGAACGCTAAAGAAAATTTCTTCCAATCAGAATTTAAATTCGTATTATTAAATACAAATACCCCACCGATTTGATTGATATTGGTATCATTTGAATTCGTGTTAATTTGAGTGCCAAAATAATTTGCCTGGTTTTCCGTAGTAAAGAACGTTCCTGAAAACGTAACTAACGTATTATTGAATACTGCTGCTCCTGCTGGGTTAATATTCAATGCTGATAAGTCGCCTCCAAGAGCTCCAAAAGCACCTCCCATACTCTGAAAACGAGCTGTTCCTTGAATACTTTCGGTTCCGTATCGTAATACGTCATTTATGTTTTGTGCACTCGCAAATGCGCATAAGAATAGGGTCATGAAAGTTAAATATCTTTTCATTGCTGTTTTTTTAATTTTTTTAGAAACTGCGTTTGATTATTGACGTCTTCCGCCACTTGATCTACCTCCTGATGATCTTGAACTGCTTCCGCCAGAACTTCTCATGCTTCCGCTGCTCCGTGAACTACCACTGGAGCTTCTCATACTTCCACTGCTTCGAGAACTTCCGCCGGAACTTCTCATGCTTCCGCTACTTCGTGAACTTCCATAGTTTCCGCTGCTCCTAGAACTGCTACTACGTCCTGTACTGTAACTTCTTCCGCTACTAGATCCGCTTCTGGAATTACGATAGGTAGATGTTCTTGGCGTCGTTGCTCTTGACGATGTTCCCGATCGATAGGTCCCTGACCTAGGGGTAGCTCTATTATAGGACGAATTGCTTCTAGATGAGCTGTAGGTTCTAGGAGCGGTCCTAGTACTTCTACTCGTTCTATATGCACTGTTTCTGTCTACCCCAACAGTTCTTCGGTTAGACATATTGTCCATGTAAGATCTTGAGGTACCATTACTTCTGGATGTTACGTTTCTATTATTGGAAGAACGTGCGGTATTGCTTCTATACCTATTGGAGGAGCCTCTAGTGTTAACATTGGACCTTCCTCGCAAAGCTGTGCTTCTCGTATTGTTAGCTATGTTGTTTCTACCATAGAACCCTCTTCTAGATGAATTTACAGCATATCTATTGTTTCTGCCCCATTGGTTGAAGCCTCCGCCCCATCCCCAGTTGTTCCATCCAAGACCACCCCAGCCCCAGTTGTTCCAGCCAAAATTATTAAATCCTCCACCCC
>CAYGUY010000041.1:17473-33397 GCA_964353165.1 uncultured Maribacter sp. | reverse complement strand
AGGCGAACCGAGGAAGTTTTGAACATCCAGCCCCAACCCGCACCGGGCGATGCCCCGGAACGCTGGAATTGGGACAGTCCGTTATTGATTAGTCCGCATAATCATAAGCGATTATACTTTGGTTCACAACGCTTATGGCGCAGCGAAGACCAAGGGAATTCATGGACGCCGATCAGTTCCGATTTAACCACAAATACAAATCGGTATGAACTAGAGACTATAGACCGGGTATGGAGTATAGATGCTTTATATGATACCGGAGCGATGTCCAAATACGCCACATTAACAGGTATTTCCGAATCTCCTTTGGTAGAAGGATTGCTCTATACCGCATCCGATGATGGGCTGGTACACGTAAGTGAGGACGGCGGACAAAATTGGCGTAAAAGTGCGGTATTACCCAAGGTGCCAACAAGGTCGTTTATCAACGATGTGGAAGCATCCAGCCATGACAAAAATACAGTATTCGCAATTGCCGATGCCCATAAGTTCGGGAATTATACGCCTTATGTATTTATGAGTCAGGACCGTGGCCGTTCTTGGAAATCCATTTCGGGTGACTTACCTTCTGGAACTATTGTATGGGTTATAAAGCAAGACACAGTGGATGAAAACCTATTGTTTATAGGAACCGAGTATGGTATCTATTTTTCATTTAATATGGGTATTAACTGGATAAAATTAGAAGCGGGAGCACCTACCATTGCTTTCCGTGATTTGGAACTACATGCCAGGGATACTGATTTGGTAGGGGCTACTTTCGGTCGTGGTTTTTATGTTTTGGATGATTATACTCCGCTACGGTATATTGGAAAAGCGGTTTCAGATAAAAAATCAACATTGTTTCCGGTACGGGATGCTTGGTGGTATGTCCCAAGTGTACCAATGCAAGCCAAGGGAATGCCAGGCCAGGGGAGTACCAGTTTTGTAACGGAAAATCCTCCGTTTGGTGCGGTGTTCAGTTATTATTTGGATGTCGTTCCCAAAACCTTGGAGGAAAGCCGTAAAGCTGCCGAAAAGAAGGCTAGGGAAAATAATGTTAGCGTTCCTTTTCCAGGATGGGAAACACTGCAAGAAGAGGCAGATCAGGAAAAACCTCAAGTGCTACTATTGGTCAGTGATGTCAATAAAACTCCGGTACGATGGATTAAGGGTACCGCCTCCAAAGGGCTTCATAGGGTAAACTGGGATTTAAAACTATCCCCGCCGGACCCCATAGATTTGAGTACGCCGGATTTTGTTCCGCCATGGTCAGGAGATGCGGAAGGGCCTCTTGCGGCACCTGGCAAGTATAGCGTTCAGTTATATATGCTTACGGTAGATGGTTTAAAATCCGTTGGAGCAGCTCAAGAATTTACCCTAAAACCAACACCGAATACTCCGACTAACATCGATTTTGCCGAAGTATCCAAATTTCAGCAGCAAACCAACCTGTTGTTGAAAAACATGTATAGTGTAAGTTCAAAATTAGGCGAGGCGAGCAACCGATTAAGGTACATGAAGGCCGCTTTGGTTGAAACGCCAAGCGCCAATGCGGCTTTCTTTACCGAACTCCAAAACTTAAATACTCGTTTGGGCGATTTAAGAGAGCGATTGTACGGAAATCGAATAAAGAACAAGTTCAATGAGGCAACGGAACCCTCCATTATGTCACGCGCTGGGTCAGTAGCATACGGACATTGGGAAACCCGCCAAATGCCTACGGAAACGCAAAAGAAGGACATCAGTATCGCAGAAACGGATTTCAACACCTTTAAAACCGCGATCAAAACCTATTTTAAGGAGTTAATGCAGTACGAGGCGAAGTTGCAAGCTGCGGGTGCGCCGTATACGCCGGGGAGGGAGATGGATTAGGATATGGATTTTAAAAAGTAAGCTATTTTATCTCATGTGGTTTTATAACTCAGCTATATCAGTAAATCATAAGTTAAAATGCATAATTGCTGTATACATATATGTATGATATACCTATGGAGATGACCTTGTAATTTAATTGGGTAATGAAAAGCGTATCGCTCGCGTGAGCATTTTAAAAACATGAAAATTAATTCAAAGGTTTATGAGATTTTATGGCAGATTAATTTTAGTTTTTCTAAGTGTTGTATTTACGAATTGCGATAAACAAGAAAAGGAAACAAAGGTGTTTTATTATGACGTGTACTCTTCAAACAATCAAATTACCGCTTACCACAGAACAGTTTCCACCTTTGATTAATATTTTAGGATTGACAGTATTACCAGATTTGATTTAGATGGTAGGATAGATGATGAACGTATAGAAAAGTTTTTAGTAAAGAGAGATACCTTATATAAAAATTCTTTCAGGTAATGAAAGGTATCCGTATCTAATCATTGATTCAGAAAAATGTAATCAAATTAATAGAGGGTTCGAAAGTGAAACATGTTTAGTTGAGGATAAAGACCATTTGGTTTTCACAGAACAAGCACTGATAATTGACGGAGTTAACTAAAAACTTGTTCATGATAAAAATTTTAACCTTGTCGAAAACGAATACTTAGATGGTTATTTGAGTTATTACAAAATATTAAGGAGAGTAACTAAGCCAAAATCGCTGCCCTCTTTCCGTTAGGTTATATCCTCTAATAACGCGAGCGTCCCGCTCGTGCCATAACGAGTACCCAAACCTCCCGAGTCAGATTATTTCTTCCTAATCAACCAAAGCCCAATAAAAGTCAATAGACCATTAAGCGGCAGTAGCTCGTAACCAAAAGTATAACCACCAAAAGTTTCAGCAGGTAGTTTTCCAAGGATTAGGATGATGCTAACACATACCAATGCCACGATCCACACGTACTTATCCTTCACTTTGTGCTTGGTAAATATCCCAAAAGAGAACAGTCCTAAAAGTGGACCATAGGTGAAAGATGCTACAGTAAGTAGTCCGTCGATTACGTTTCGGTCTAAAATATACTTAAAGGAAATAACTACCAAAATCAATAATACACTCATCCCTACATGGGTTTTTTGACGGATAGCTTTTGCGATTTTTTCGGACTTCTTTTCGGTGTTTAAAAAGTCTACACAGAAGGAGGTGGTCAATGAGGTAAGCGCACTGTCAGCACTACTGTATGCAGCTGCGATCAATCCTAGCATAAAAGTAATGGCAACAGTAATGCCTAAGCCGCTGTTCAGTGCAATTTCAGGGAAAAGTAAATCGGTTTTAGGTTCGCCGTCCATCAACGGAATAGCAATTTGATACTTTTCTGCATAAATGAACAAAAGCGCGCCCAATAACATAAATACAAAGGTGACGATGACAAGGACTACACTAAAGGATAACATGTTCTTTTGTGCATCCTTCAGATTTCTGCACGTCAGGTTTTTTTGCATCATATCCTGATCTAGTCCCGTCATACAAATGGTAATGAACATTCCCCCTAAAAAGGATTTTAAAAGGTGGTTCTTTGCAGAAAGGTCATCGGTAAAAAAGGTTTTGCTGTAGGTGCCTAATTCTGGGGATTTCAGAAAATCGGCAAAAGTCCATTCCAGCTTGTTCAGTATAAAATAAATGGACAATCCGACGGAAATCAGCATAAAGAGTGTTTGCAAGGTATCTGTCCATACAATCGTTTTGATTCCGCCTTTAAAGGTATAGATCCAAATAAGCAGAATTGATAGCACCACAGTTAGTTCAAAAGGAACGTTCCAAGCGTCGAACACAAATTGCTGTAATACGATGGCTACTAGAAACAAACGAAACGCAGCACCAAGGACACGGGATATAAAAAAAGAAATTGCACCGACCTTATAGCTTACAAAACCAAAGCGATCGTCTAGATATTGATAAATGGAGGTTACGTTTTTTTTGTAGTATACAGGCAGTAGCACGAAAGCAGTGACCAAATAACCTACAAAATAACCGAATACGACTTGTAGGTAACTAAATTGCGAACTCTCTACCCAACCCGGTACCGAAATAAAGGTAACGCCCGAAAGGGAGGCACCGACCATACCAAAGGCTACCAAAAACCAAGGCGACTGTTTCCCTGCCTTGAAAAAATCCTCGTTGGAATCGTTTTTGCCCGTTAAAAAGGAAATTAGGAGGAGCACTGCAAAATAGCCACCAATTAATAGTAAAATATGGATTGCGGTCATTGGAAATTATTTGGAGCCAAAGTACAAAAAGTAAAAATAGTGCGTAATTTTACCACAAACTTATATGCATGGAGTTTTCGTCTAAATTATTGGAAAATGCCGTTTATGAAATGTCGCAATTGCCCGGAATAGGCAAGCGTACCGCGTTGCGGTTGGTGCTGCATTTGTTAAAGCAGTCCGAAAGACAAACGGAACAACTTTCCAGCGCCCTTACCCGATTACGGACAACCGTACGGTTTTGTAACAACTGCCATAATATTTCTGATACCGAGGTTTGTGAAATCTGTGCAAATCCGAAAAGGGACAGCTCCCTAGTTTGTGTGGTGGAGGACATACGAGATGTGATGGCAATTGAAAATACGGGTCAGTTTAGGGGTAAATACCATGTATTGGGAGGAAAAATATCCCCCATGGAAGGTGTTGGTCCGCAGGATTTGACTATTTCCGCTTTAACCGTCAAGGCGAAGGAGGGCGAAATAAAAGAGCTCATTTTTGCGTTAAGCTCTACGATGGAGGGGGATACGACCAATTTTTATATTTTTAAGCAATTGGAAGGTCTGGAAATAAAGACATCTACCATCGCCAGAGGTATAGCGGTAGGGGACGAGTTGGAATATGCAGATGAGGTAACATTGGGCAGAAGTATCTTGAACAGGGTGCCATTTGAAGGTTCGTTCAAAAATAACTAGGGCCGTTAATAGTATAACAAAATCAGTTAAGACCCTAATTATTTATTATTTTTGCAAAAAATAGGATTAAAAGCACTATTAAATTATTGATATGTCAAGATTTGAATTAAAACTGCCACGAATGGGAGAAAGTGTTGCAGAGGCAACATTAACTTCTTGGTTGAAGGAAGTTGGGGATACCATTGAAATGGATGAGGCGGTTTTTGAGATTGCCACGGACAAGGTAGATAGTGAAGTGCCAAGCGAGGTAGACGGTGTTTTGATAGAAAAGTGCTTTGCGGTTGACGACATTATTAAGGTAGGGCAAACAGTTGCCATTATAGAGATAGAAGGTGACGGCGAGGCTCCCACAGCTACCGATACAAGGCAATCCGAGGAAGAAGAAGAGGCTGTTGCCGAGGAAATGGTAGCCGCTGCAGAGGTGGCATTGGCAACGGCCAAGGATACGGTTGGCACCCGAACTATTGCCTATGCCAGTTCGGAACGTTTTTATTCCCCTTTGGTTAAAAATATAGCCAAGGAAGAAGGAATTTCTTTTGAAGAATTGGAAGGTATTGCCGGTAGTGGTAAAGACGGTCGCGTGACCAAGAACGATATTTTGGATTTTGTACAAAATAAAGGGGCCGCGCATAGTGTTCCGGTAAAAGCGACGGCGCATATGAATGAAGAGAAAGAAGTAGTTGCTGCTGTTGTCAAAAATACTCTTAACACAACCGAAAAAGCAATGCAAGCTCCATTAAAAGTTGGACAAGGAGACGAGGTCATTGCAATGACCCGTATGGGTAAATTGGTGTCCAAACATATGGTAGAAAGTGTAGCGACATCGGCACATGTACAGAGTTTTATCGAGGTAGATGTAACCAATATCGTAAACTGGAGGGCCAAGATGAAATCTGCCTTCGAGAAACAGGAGGGCGAAAAATTGACCTTCACACCAATTTTTATGGAAGCGATCGCTAAGGCCTTAAAGAAATATCCTATGATGAATATTTCGGTAGATGGCGATTCCGTAATCAAGAAAAAGAACATCAACATAGGCATGGCGGCAGCCCTGCCGGATGGGAATTTAATAGTTCCGGTTATAAAGAATGCGGACCAATTGAACTTGGTTGGTATGGCCAAGGTGGTAAACGATCTGGCGGAACGTTCCCGTAACAACGCCCTTAAACCGGACGAGGTCCAGGATGGTACATATACCGTAACCAACGTAGGTACTTTTGGCAGTGTTTTTGGAACGCCCATTATCAATCAGCCGCAAGTAGGTATAATGGCGCTCGGAGCCATTAGAAAAATTCCATCGGTTATTGAAACAAGTGAAGGCGACTTTATCGGTATCAGAAGTAAGATGTACCTATCCCATAGTTACGACCATAGAGTGGTTAACGGGGCTCTTGGGAGTATGTTCGCCAAGGCCGTGGCAGACTATTTAGAGGCTTGGGACCCTAACAGGGAAATATAGTCTATCGTTTCTAAGTTCTGTGAATTAAGCACTCATATGCTTTTTAAAAACCAGCGATATCCTATCTTTGTTAAAAGTCCCAAAGATGGAATTAAAACTTACAAAACCTATTTGCTTTTTTGATTTAGAAACTACCGGAACAAACGTTGCCAAGGATCGGATTGTAGAAATCGCTGTGCTTAAGGTGTTTCCCAAC
The DNA here is from genome assembly GCA_964353165.1 of uncultured Maribacter sp. Taxonomy (GTDB): domain Bacteria; phylum Bacteroidota; class Bacteroidia; order Flavobacteriales; family Flavobacteriaceae; genus Maribacter. The sequence goes on along the minus strand of CAYGUY010000041.1, from coordinate 26,936 downwards.
GGGAACAAGGAAAGTAAAACCTGGCTAGTGAATCCGGAGATGACCATACCCGATGAGGTAATTGCCATACATGGGATTTCTAACGAAAAAGTTGCTAACGAGCCAACCTTCAAAGAGCTTTCACAGGAGATTTATAAAATGATTAAAGACGCCGATCTGGGTGGTTTTAATTCAGATCGGTTCGATATTCCGCTTTTGGCTGAGGAGCTTTTGCGCGTGGGCATAGATTTTGATATGAAGAATACGGTCTCCGTAGACGTACAGACCATCTTTCATAAAATGGAAAAGCGTACTTTGGCTGCTGCCTATAAATTCTATTGTGACAAGGATTTGACCGATGCCCATAGCGCCGCTGCGGATACCAATGCTACTTATGAAGTATTGCTTTCCCAGTTGGATCGCTATCCAGATTTGGAAAACAACATCAAGAAATTATCTGAGTTTTCAAGGAGAAAGCAATCGGTGGATTTTGCCGGTTTTATAGCGTTGGACGAAGTAGGTGAAGAGATTTTTTCCTTTGGCAAACATAAGGGTAAAAAGGTACATGACGTTCTGGAGAAAGAGCCGGGATATTTTGGTTGGATGCTAAATGCCGATTTCCCGTTATATACCAAAAAAATATTGACACAAATAAAATTGAGTAAACTGAATACCAAACTGGGTTAAATGAGACTGGGATGTTTACTGTTATTGTGTGCTTTAATAGGTAATGCGCAAAGTGTTTTCTTTGAAGGTCATGTTGTAGATGCCAAAAATGGTAGTCCTATACCCTATGCCAACCTTAGTTTTTTAAATTCGTTAAAGGGAACTTCCAGTGATGAAGAGGGATACTTCTATTTGGAGATACCTGAAAGTTTCTTGGACAAAAAAGTACATATTTCCTCCCTTGGTTACAAAGATACTATCACTTTGGGCAGGTCGGTGCAATTGGCTAAAACCGTAAAAATGGTAGAGGATACCTACGAGTTGGATGAGGTGGTTGTGGCGCAAAGTTTAGGGGACAGTCAGGTGATGAACCCAATAAGTTCCTATAGCATAAAAAGTGGGTTTTCCTCTGCCGCTACCCCTTGGGTGTTGGCCCTGTATTTTCCCAATATAGGCGCAGCGAACAAATATTTAGAAACAGTGACGGTATTTTTTAGAAAGGATCCGAAATTTAAAAGGGAGTTTTCCAAATTTAGATTACGCATCTATGACGTGGACCCAAAGACCAAGAAACCTAGTCGCGACCTCATACAGAAAAGTATGGTTTTGGAATCTAGTGAAGATCAAGAATTTGTGAGTATAGATATGTCTCAAATTGGTATAAAGATTTTGCGGGATGGAATTTATATTGGTTTGGAATGGTTGTTTTTACCAGCGAATTGGTATGTGAACGCCTACGAGCATCCGCTAACTAAGAAACCGGTATCCGAAGACCGTTTTGCGCCTACTTTTGCAGCGGTATACCAAAAAAATCAAAATTATAGAACAATGGTCTATGGCTTGGGAGAATGGTCGGACTTTGCCATAAAATCTCCGGGCAACGGAGAAAACCTAGTCCCGGCGATAAGTATTAAAATGTCTAAAAAGAAATAGAGCGCACATGAAAATCATTTGTATTGGAAGAAATTATACGGATCACATTAACGAGCTTAATAATGAAAAACCTACGGAACCCGTGGTATTTATAAAGCCAGATTCTGCGGTGCTGCCCAAAGAACAAGATTTTTTCATACCTGAATTCTCGAATGATGTACATTATGAGGTAGAAGTTTTGGTAAAAATCAAAAAAGTGGGGAAACACATCGCAGCCTCATTCGCACATACTTATTATGACGAAATTGGACTGGGAATAGATTTTACGGCTAGGGATTTACAATCACAGCTTAAGGAAAAAGGGCTGCCTTGGGAAAAGGCCAAAGGTTTTGATGGTGCGGCGGTAATAGGGGAATGGGTGTCAAAAACGGATTATAAGGATTTGAACGACCTTAGTTTTGAATTAAAAAAGAACAATGAAGTCGTACAATCTGGAAATACAAGTCTCATGCTTTGGAAAATAGACGAACTCATTGCCTATGTCTCTACCTTTTTTATGCTGAAGAAAGGGGACATTATTTTTACGGGCACGCCAGCCGGTGTTGGGAAAGTAACGGCAAATGACTACCTTGCCGGCAGTTTGGAAAACAAGGAACTTTTTAACCTAAGAATTAAATAATGATTTACAGTCTTGATAAAATTAATGAGATGGCAGAAGGAGATCAGGATTTTATAGACTCTGTAGTTTCTGTTTTTCTTGAGGAAGTTCCGGATGATTTAGCTGCCTTGGAGAAAGCCTTGGAGGCCGATGATTACCAGCAGGTATATCAATTGGCGCATAAAATAAAACCCAATGTAGATTTATTAGGAATGGAACAGACCAGAGCTGCCGCCCTAGAGATGGAAACATTGGGTAAAAGCGAATCCAATATGGAGGAAATCAAAAGAATTTTCCCATCCTTAAAAGCAGATATACATCAAGTAGTTTCTGAGCTTAAAAAGGATTTTAGTCTCTAATGCTTGCCGAAATTATTACCATTGGCGATGAGATTCTCATTGGCCAAATCGTAGACACGAATTCCGCCTTTATTGCTAAGGAGCTTAATAAAATTGGAATATCGGTCTATCAAATTACTTCGGTGCAAGATGAGAAAACCCATATTCTTGCCGCTTTGGCCGATGCAAAATTAAGAGTGGATATCGTTTTGGTCACAGGGGGTCTAGGCCCTACTAAAGACGATATTACCAAACATACCTTTTGTGAGTTTTTCGATGATGTGCTGGTAGAGAACAAATCGGTGCTTAGGCATGTGGAACTGCTGTTTGAAAAATATATTTCCACTCCCATATCGGATGTTAATCGAAAACAGGCTCTTATACCCAGTAAAGCCGAGGTATTGCACAACGCCAATGGCACCGCCCCAGGAATGTGGATTCATGATGAAGGAACCACGTTTATTTCGATGCCTGGAGTTCCGTTTGAGATGAAAAACATCATGACCAACGAGGTATTGCCTAAATTAATAGGATTTTATGAGCGGCCCCATATTATTCATAAGACCATCGTAACCTATGGGCTAGGGGAAAGTGCGATAGCTGAAAAGATCGAGACTTGGGAAGATGCCCTGCCAAGCTTTATCAAATTGGCCTATCTCCCTAATTTAGGAAGGGTACGTTTACGTTTAACTGCAAAAGGTACGGATAGAAAAATACTAGAGGATGCCATCGCTTCCGAATCCGAAAAACTCCAACCCCTAATCGGCGATATTATCTTTGGCGCCGAAGATGACGAAAGCATAGAGCAGGCTATAGCTAAACTTTTGACCACAAAGCAAATGACCTTGGCAACTGCTGAAAGTTTTACCGGAGGGATTCTTTCATCCCGTATTACCGCGATACCAGGAGCTTCGGCTTATTTTAAGGGCAGTGTGGTAAGCTATGCGACCGAAATTAAGGAAACCGTGCTCAAAGTACCTGCCGAGTTGATTAAAGCACATTCGGTAGTAAGTGAAGAAGTGGTCAAAGCTATGGCTACGGGAGTACAAAAGCTTTTAAAAACTGACTTTGCCATTGCCACTACCGGGAATGCCGGGCCTTCCAAAGGAGATTCTAATGCTGCCGTGGGAACGGTTTATATTGCCGTCGCTACGCCAACTGGCGTATTTGCCGAAAAGTTCACAATGGGAAACCACAGGGAGCGCGTGGTTCAAAAGTCTGTAAACAAGGCATTTGAATTACTTCAAAAAGAAATATTAAAAATGTGAAGTAGAATGTTGTCGGTAAGATAAAAATGATATAAATTTGCACCCTGTTTAAAAGAAAAATTCGACACAATGTCTAAAGTTTGTGAGATTACCGGAAAGAGAGCGATGTTCGGAAATAACGTTTCCTTCTCTATCAACAAGACCAGAAGAAGATTCGATGTAAATCTTTCTAAAAAGAGATTTTATATTCCGGAAGAAGACCGTTGGGTTACTTTAAAAGTTTCAGCAAGAGCTTTAAAGAGCATCAACAAGAAGGGTATTTCGGCTGTGTTGAAAGAAGCAAAAGCTAAAGGATTAGTAAAATAATTCTGAAAATTATAGATTACGATGGCAAAAAAAGGCAACAGAATACAGGTAATTTTAGAATGTACGGAGCATAAGGAATCGGGACAACCGGGAACTTCTAGGTACATTACTACTAAGAATAAAAAGAACACTCCAGAAAGGATGGAAATTAAAAAATTCAATCCTATTCTAAAGAGAATGACCGTTCATAAAGAAATTAAATAAGTCAACAACCGCTGAATTGGGTGTTGTAATAAAATATAATTAGTCATGGCAAAGAAGACCGTAGCAAGTTTACAGACAAGTTCTAAAAGATTAACCAAAGCTATTAAGATGGTGAAGTCACCTAAGAGTGGTGCTTATGTTTTTGTTGAGTCGGTTATGTCGCCAGAATTGGTGGATGCTTGGATTGCAAAGAAATAAAATACAAGTTTTTAAAACGTTATTAAGCCTCTTTCTTACGAAAGGGGCTTTTTAATTTTTATCTTTGAGTAACTATTCGATACTAAAATGAGTTTATTTAAAAAGATATTTTCTACTCAGAAGAAGGAAAGCCTGGATAAGGGTCTGGAAAAGACCAAAACAAGCTTTTTTTCTAAGTTAGGCAAGGCAGTAGCGGGCAAATCCAAAGTTGATGATGATGTTTTGGATAATTTGGAAGAAGTTCTGGTTTCATCCGATGTGGGTGTGGACACTACCTTGAAGATTATAAAACGTATCGAAGCCCGTGTTGCCAAGGATAAGTATGTGGGGACAGACGAGCTTAACGACATCTTGCGTGAAGAAATCGCCGGTCTGCTTTCTGAAACCCATACGGGTGATGCTACAGAGATTTATATTCCAAAGGATAAAAGACCATATGTGATTATGGTAGTAGGAGTCAATGGTGTTGGTAAAACTACAACGATTGGTAAGTTGGCTTTTCAACTAAAAAAACAGGGCTATAAAGTAGTCTTAGGTGCAGCGGATACATTTAGGGCGGCAGCTATAGACCAATTACAGGTTTGGGCCGATCGAGTTGGCGTTCCCATAGTCAAACAACGAATGGGAAGCGATCCTGCTTCCGTTGCTTTTGATACCTTGAGTTCAGCCGTAAACCAAGATGCTGATGTGGTAATTATAGATACGGCGGGACGCTTACACAACAAAGTTAACTTAATGAACGAATTGACCAAGGTAAAGCGGGTAATGCAGAAGGTTGTAGAAGGCACTCCGCATGAGGTTTTACTGGTATTGGATGGTTCGACCGGACAAAATGCTTTTGAACAGGCAAAGCAATTTACCAAAGCAACTGAGGTAACTTCCTTAGCAGTAACAAAACTGGATGGTACCGCAAAAGGCGGTGTGGTCATAGGAATCTCAGATCAATTTCAAATCCCGGTAAAATATATTGGTGTTGGCGAGGGTATCGAAGATTTACAAGTATTTAATAAGTATGAATTTGTCGATTCTTTCTTTACGATAAAAGGTTGAAAATAATAGTATTCTTATTTGCTCTATGTATTTCTGCTCATTCTTGGTCGCAATTAGAGCATCCAAAAGCCAGTCCCTTTTCTAAAGTAGAACAACATCTAGGGCTATCAAAAATCAGTATTGAATATTCTAGACCTGCAGCTAGAGGAAGGCTTATTTTTGGTCAGGATGCTAATGGGCTCCCGGGATTAGTTCCTTATGGTCGTATTTGGCGTGTTGGGGCTAATGAATCAACAAAGATTACTTTTGATACTGATGTAATGATTATGGGAAACCCCATTAAAAAGGGAACGTATGCCCTTTATGCTTTTCCGTCCGGAGGAGAATGGGAAATTGTTTTTCATAAGAATACCAAACATTGGGGAGACGGTAGATTGGCGTACGCCCCTGACGAAGATGCGCTAAGAGTTACCGTTACGCCTGCCAAGGTTTTAGATTTTCAAGAGAATTTTTTAATCTCATTCGATGCGCTTACACATGATTCTGTGGATATGATTTGGCATTGGGCAAATACTAAAATCGCTATTCCGATTACGGTTAACACCCAAGAGGTTATGGAAATGCAGATTGCGGAAAAACTTAAAGATTCACCCACTGCACAGACCTATTACGAAATCGCACGGTACTACCAAGAGCAAGGCATTAAACCAATAGTTGCGTTAGAATATGTAAACAAGGCCTTAGTTCTTGGTGGTGACACCTATTATTTTCATAGGGTAAAATCATTGGTAGAAGCCGAAATTGGCGACTACAGATCTGCGGTGGCATCGGCCGAGAAGTCCTTGGCGCTTGCCCAACAACAAGGTAAAGATGAGTTTGTACGAATGAACCAAAAGAATATTGATCAATGGAAAAGAAAACTACAAGACTAAGGTATTTGAAACTATTAAAAACATTCATCCCCATATTGTTCCTTGTGATTATTTTTTCCTGTAAAGAGCGCTCAAAAGTCCAGAAAGAAGAAATGCTGCTATGGCAACCCTATGACGATTCCGTAGAGGTGGCCGCCAATTTAAACCATGATATAGAACGAATGCGGTACAAGCATATCCAATCAAAAGTCTTGGACAAGAATGACGTTTTTTTGCCCCTTTACGACGAGGTCTCCAAAATGACAGAAGAAAGATATGAGGAACTAAAACCTTTGATTCTTGAAAAAAATATGTTTGCGCTTCGGAAAAACTTGGAGGAGCAAAGGTTTACCTATGAAGAGTTGACCCTTTTTTATCTCTATCGCATTTATAAATATGAGTTGGACAACACCACAACATTGAACACAGTCATTGCGTTGAATAAGGATGTTGTGGACGAAGCAAGAAGCTTGGATAAAAAGCGGGTAAATGGTACTGCCCCAACTGCCAGACATCCTATTTACGGTATGCCCATTCTACTCAAGGACAATATCAATACTTCGGGCATGAACACCACGGCAGGGGCCGTTGCTTTGATGGAAAATGAAGTGGACGATGCTTTTATTGTGAAAAAGTTAAAAGAAAAGGGAGCCTTGATACTCGGTAAGGTGAACCTCAGTGAATGGGCTAATTTTCTTTGTGATTGTCCCAATGGTCAAAGTGCGGTCGGTGGTCAGACTTTAAATCCTTATGGGCGCCGTGTTTTTGATACAGGCGGATCAAGTGCCGGCAGCGGTACTTCAATGGCTGCGAGTTATGCGGTAGCTGCGGTGGGTACGGAAACCTCGGGTTCCATTCTTTCGCCGAGCAGTCAAAATTCTGTAGTAGGACTAAAACCAACTATTGGTCTATTAAGTAGAACGGGAATCGTTCCGATTTCCAGTACTTTGGATACGCCAGGGCCGATGACAAGGAACGTGATCGACAATGCCATTCTTTTAGATGCCATGACGGGTAATGATTCTTTAGATTCAAAGTCTATCGATGAACAGTTTCCCGGCATCGTTTCTGCCGGATTACATCCTACCCCGATTGAAAACTTGCGGTTGGGGGCCATGACCTCATTGCTGGAAAGGGATACCATCTATAAGGAAACTGTTGAAAAAATGAGAAGCCTAGGAGCGGAAATTATCGAGTTCACTCCACTCGAAGTAGAAATGGACGGTTTTTTGAGCATCTTGAATCTTGATATGCGCAAGGATCTGCCGGAATATTTAAGAACGCAGGTAAAAAATAAAGCTGCCGTAAAAATCACATCGGTGGCCGACGTGGTCGCTTTTAACCTCGAAGATTCCCTAACTAGAATTCCTTACGGTCAAGCTCGGTTCGATGGTATACTGGCGGACAGCACAACCGTGGAGGATTTGGAAAAAATAAAATCCACTTTGGAAAAAAATGGACGGGCATTCTTTGATTCCATTATGAACAAGCACGATCTGGATGCCGTATTGTCCATAAATAACTACCATGCCGGTTATGCCGCGGTGGCCAAATATCCTGCATTGACCGTACCCATGGGGTACAAGGAATCGGGCGAACCTATCAGTATGACCTTTATCGGAAAGCAGTTTACGGAGGCTGAATTGTTGAGATTGGGAGCCGCTTATGAAAAGGCTTTTAACCACAGAAAAATACCTGTAGGCTATGAATAAATATGCGGTAGTTGTCTTTCTACATTCTTAAAAATAGAACAACATAGCTAGTCTATTACAGCATTCAGTTGCTCCCAAAGTTCATTGTCAAAACCAGAAGGACCGAGAGCAGCTGCCCCAGTCTCATCGCCCATACGGACAACAACCAAATTTTGGCTTGGAACAACGTATAGTTTTTGATCGTTTTTTCCAAGTCCTGCGTAAAGATCGTTGGGAGCACTTGGCATAAGTGGTATGTTAAAGACGATTTGGGACTGTGGTACCATAGCACTTTCCTTTCCGTTTAACCACCACAAATAGCCATATGATTCGTTTAGTTCTTGGGAGGTGTTTTTCATCGCTTGAACGAATTCCGGATTATCTAAAACAATAGTATTCTCCCATATTCCATTATTAAGGTTTAGTAGTCCAAAACGAGCCATGCTTCTCGCATTGCTCCAATAGACGTTGTTGGAACCATTGGTAGAAATCCATTGTCCTGTCATGCCAATTCTATCTTTTAATTTTGAGTCAAAGTAGGATTCAAAAGTGGTATTGGTAGCATTGGAAACAACATCCTGTATTAAAGTATATGGAGCGTTGTGGTAGGACCATCGGGTCCCTGCATCGGCTATATAAATAAGACAATCTGGAGTTTTGCAATCACCTCGGGTATCGTCCATGCCAGTAGTCATGGTAAGTTGGTTCCAAACAGTGATCAAATCCTCTTTGTCCTTGGGTAGGGATGTCCACCCCTCGCCCAGATAGGAAGAACTTCTGTCGGATAGATTTAGATAATCTTCACTGACTGCTATTCCCGTAGTGAAAGCTGTTAAGGTTTTTCCTGCAGATGCCCAATACCAAGGGGAATCTTGTGTGAAATCCGTGGCATACCATTCTATTGCAATTCTACCGTTTTTAAGAACGATAAAGGCTTTGGTGTTCTTTTCCTCCAAGAACGTGTATAATCCTTGGACTGCTGTTTCATTCCATTGCAGTTCTGAAAGAGTTGTAGTTTCCCATTCATTGGAATTCAATGGCGGAAAATACATGCTCGTAATTGTTTCTGATTCAGCGACATCCTCTTCATTTTGAGTATCTGCATCCGTTGAACAAGCTGATAAATACATTCCCAAAATCACAAAAAACAGAATATTTATATTTTTCATAGAAATCGTTTTGGTGTTAGACATCGATTTACGCCTAAGGTTTAACGTAAAAATGAAAGAAATGGTATGAAATACATCTTCTTAGTGTGCCATATCGTATTTTTGCAGCCCATAAAAATAGCTATGCGTACAAAATCACTTAAGAAGAACAGAATCAACGTAGTAACGCTAGGTTGTAGCAAGAATGTTTACGATTCCGAAGTACTTATGGG
>CAYGUY010000041.1:3711-17373 GCA_964353165.1 uncultured Maribacter sp. | reverse complement strand
ACCACTCAGGCCAAGACAACAAAGTTGCTACAGGATTTTAGGGCTGCCGTACCCGATATGACGATTCGTACTACCTTAATTGTAGGGTACCCAGGAGAGACCGAGGAAGATTTTCAGACCTTAAAACAATGGGTACAAGAAATGCGTTTTGAGCGCTTGGGCTGTTTTACCTACAGTCATGAAGAAAATACCCATGCTTACAACTTAGAGGACAATGTTCCTGAAGAAATTAAGCAAGAACGTGCTAACGAGATTATGGAAATACAATCCCAAATTTCATGGGAATTGAACCAACAGAAAATAGGGCAGACCTTCCGTTGTATTATTGATCGTAAAGAGGGAAATTATTTTGTGGGTAGAACGGAGTTTGATTCTCCAGATGTGGATAACGAGGTCTTAATAGACGCTGCTAAACACTATGTAAAGCAAGGCGAGTTCATTGATATACGAATTACGGAAGCAGCTGATTTTGATTTGTATGGGGAGCCTGCTATCTAGCTTTTTGTTCATATCAATGTTTAGTTTCGGTCATTTTGACCAAGTTTTTGATGTTGTTTATTGTCGATATTAACTTTAAAAAATACCGCTATTATATTGGATTCGAGTCTCTTGGAATTAGTTTCTTCTAACTTCTAAATCTTCTCCTTCATCATCTTTAAGGTAGCGCTACCGAGCACCAATATAATGAGCCCCATAATACCCCATAACCACCATTTATTTTCAAAAAGTGGAGCCTGTTTCGGTTTCGTAGTTTTGTTTATTTTTTCTTCTTTACCAACTTCTAGGGCCGTTGCTTGGACGGGTAACTCGAATCCTGTTTGTTGTAAATCGTAACGTGGGGCGTTAGCGTTCTTATTTCCGTATACCAAGTAATAATTCGCTGGTTCTATAAAGCGTCCTAGTAGCTCGTAGGCGTATCCTTGTGTTTCTATTGTCCCTATTTTTAGAGCTGGATTATCATAGTTCTCTATTCGTATTTTTAGCTTGTTCACCAACGTATTTCTAAATGTGAATCCTTGGCTTTCCATAGAGGTTAGCGTATGGGAGAAGAGATTTCTATAGGTATATTTCCACCCTTTTTCGGTATTCACACTGTCGGAAACATAGGAAACGCTAATAGGTCGGTAATAGTCATAATCGTCCAGAATATTTATTTTTAAATAACTTATCGGAAGCCGCTTTTTAAGGTCCATTTCAATTATTGTTGCCTTTTCTACTTTTGAAACAGAAGTTGTAGCACTAGCGTAGGTGACGTACTTCGCAGGAATTACCTTGTTTAATATAATCGTCGAAGATTGTAATTCCGGTTTTTCGTCTGCTTTCACATGAACTCTAAAATAGGCATATTTAGCTTCGGGAAAAGAAAGATCGGAGAAGGTATAATTGGTTTTTACATTTTTTATGGATACAATCCTGTAGTCTTCTAAAATAGTGAACCATTGCCTCTGGTTTTGGCTTCCTTCCAGATTTATTTTCCAATCAAAATTGTCATTTTTAAAGGATAATTCTATTTTATTGATTGACTGCTCAACCGGAACCGAATAGGTATAGAAGTACCCACTTTCATTTGAAGTACTATTTAGTAGTTCAAAGTTAATTCCTTCTTCAATCCCTTTTGGAGCAGAAGATTTTAATACAAACGGTACTTCTACAGTATCTTTCTCCGTAATTCCGTACAAACGGATATCCGAGAAATCATCGTTCGTTTTTTCGAAAACCGCTTCATTTAGTGGAACGGTATGCCAAGTAACGCTTGTTTTTCCCAAAGGCACTTGCCAATCGTAGTCCCGTAATTGTGCAAATGTGCTACATGGCATTACTAACAGCAATAAGTAGATGATGTTATGCTTCATTTTCGTCCGTAATTTTATGTTTGTATTTGTTGTACAGAAACGATATGACCAATAATAATAAACCTAAGGAAACAAATACAATTGTTTTTGATATGGTATTAAGCGATGCGATATCGTAGAAAAATAATTTAACCAGCGTAACTCCAAAGAGAGCGATGGCGGCTATTCGCAAGTATTTCTTATTTTTCCAAATACCAAGAATGATCAAGATTAGTGCATAGATGCCCCATAGGATACTTAGCCCTAATTTGTAGGACTGATCGGATTCCCCAATGGCCATCCAGTTGATAAGTTCGCTGCTTAAAACCCAGAGAATACTCAGGTGCGTAAGCAGCTCAAAAGGAATGTTGAAATTAATACGCATAAACTCCTGGCGAATTAATTTGTAATTGGAAACGATCAACAGCCCAAAAAAGGCGAAGGCAACATAGCGTATCCACAGATTATAGTTTGTTATGTTATAATATTCCATCAGCTCTCCATTAAGGAAATTATCCCTAAGTTCGCTCAACATATAGAGTCCGCCTGTCAAAAACACCCCGGCAACCATTATTCCCAATACTAGGGTGGTAATTCCTAAAATTCTATTCTTTAGTTTAAACGTATTAACAAGGCTTAACAGACTAACGAATACAAAACTATAAATGATGAGCCATATATCTTGTAGATCTCTTAGGTTGTAATTGTAGTTGGTAATATCATATCCCTGGTCATCCTGAATAACTATTTCCGATGCGTTGAATAACTTTGAAAAGAAGTATTCAATTTCTAAATAGAAGGTGCTGTACAACACAACTAGTAACGTGCTAGGAACAGCAAAATCCATTAGCTTGGAAACAAACGGTTTTTTAACATTGGTCAATACCATCTCGTACTTTCCTTGTAGCCAATAAATAAATCCGAAACCTGCCAAAAACAATAGGGTGGTTAAGAATGTGCTATTAAAAATGGTGTTAAGTGGCTGCACTGTATCGTTAAACAGGTAATTTACACCGTAGGCATCTCCCCAGTCCTGTAGAAGGCTGAAGAAAGCTAAAACCATAAGCGGGTAGGACATATATTCATATGCCTTAACATTTTTGGACCTGCCGATCCAAAACAGTAATACCGCCTCTGCAGTCCATAATAATGTAACCCAGTTCCCATCCAATTGCACAGGAATGGCAATGGTTATAAATGTGAGTACTAAACCGGCAGCCAGATAGAACAGGTTTTTGTCCCCAAGTTTCTTTTTATAGATTAAGGTAGTTACACCAAAGTGTACTGCCGCATTTGCCAAGGTAAACACCCCTAATAGATGCTGACCAATTTCGTGGCTTTCCAGTAAACTGTATCCTAGTGCATAAAAAATAAAAGAATTCAACAAAAGCATAAAGACGTCCGATATTTTAAATTTTTCTCCTTTTATCAATTTATAGCCAAGAAAAGTACCGTAGAATATTAGAAAGAATACAACTGCAAAAACTAGGGCTATTTGAAAATGTTCTTGAGATTTATAGGAAAAAACGCGCCAACCCAGGTATAGGAACCAAGTAAATACAAAGGCTACGTAATACAGTGGTTTCCAATATTTTTTTAGCGATATAAATAGTATTCCTAAATTAATAATAGCCATATAACTAAAAAGCACAGTGATATTTCCTGAGTCATTACTTAGTAAAAAAGGTACTGCATAAGCCCCAACCAAGCCTATATGGGCAATAATCTGCTTATTGTAATTTAAGGATGCTACAACCCCAAAAAAGGTAATCAGAAGCATAATGCCAAATGTAAATAATTGGGGAAAAAGTGAATAAAAACTATAGCCCGCGAAAGTGATAAAATACATAATGGCTAAAGCACCACTAACCAGTACAGCGCTGTAGCTTTTATATTTAGCCTTCAGTTTTATACCAAATCCTATGAGGCCTAGCCCTACTGCGTAGCCAAGAATAATCCTTGTAAGGGGACTGATCAGGTTATTTTCTATAGAATATTTAGCCCCGATTACAACGCCGATAATAGTAATAAGAATCCCAATTTTATTGATAAGGTTTTCACCAATGAATTTTTCTATATTGGATTTTTCTTTGGGTTTCTTGCTTTTTGATGCTGTAGGCAGCACTGATTCTGCTCTTAAATTCTTCTCGCTTACTGATGTTGTAAAGTCCAGTGGTTGTTCTTGTTTGGCTTTAGTTTCTTGAGACAAAGGGGGGGTAGTCGTCTTTTCAATTGGAGCATTCACCTCGGTTGCATCCAAGGATTGGTTTTGAAGCGCTAACAATTCGCGTTTTAGGTCCTTTATCTCTGTGTCAAAGTGTTCTTGTTTACGGAACAACATCTCCAGTTTTTCCAGAAGCTTGCCTATATGTTCTTGATCGTTCGCCATATCAATTTGGTTTTACATCGTTCTCCCTTGGATTCCCAATGGGTAATAGAACGATATAACTTCTTATTTGTTGGCAAGGTAAGGGTGTTTTTGGTAGTATAACCCCCTGTATTCCGTGTTATCTAAATCAAGACGCGATTCGTTCAAAATACAAATAGATGTACACCGCTGCCCCAAAGTTTGTAGCATCCGTTGAGGCTAACTGCCATCCGTCTTTTGCATAGGCATCTAATTTTTCTTGAATTTCAGCTTTGGATGCGTTTGCAATATGTTTTGTATCTAGCGTGATTTTACTGTAATAAATAAGTGTTTCGACCTTGTATTCTTTCATATTGAACGAATTTTAGTTGACCATAAACAAAGCATTAGCAAAAAATAGTTTTCCATTTTCCCAAAATCCTCTAAATAATGGGTTGTCCACCATATATACGACCTGTCCTCGACCCATGTTTTGAGTCCCGAAGATCAGGGTCTTATCAATTTTCTTAGTGGCTTCGCTACCTGCAAAACCAGATACGGGTTTGTTTTGGCCTTCAGCGAGGTAAACGGCACTGCCACCATCCAAATATTCAAACGCACGGCTGCCTAATTTCAAAGTAAAATAGTTGGTATCGTATCCGTAAGCTAATGGATTTGTTGGGTCTACTGTAGTTTTTAGAATTGCGCCCGTAATCTGCTGTTTTATGCGTTCACGTTCACTAGAATCAAAAGGATCCAGTGTGATAGTAGTGTCTTTTTCCGTTTCTTTCTTTTTGATGGTGAAAGCATCGTCAATAGACAGGCCATCCATAGCACCTCCCATGGCTATGAGTTTTCCACCGGCACTGACCCATTCTTTTATTTGTTTCGTTACAGTCTCAGTTAAGAAACTTCTATAGCCCCAACCATCCGGTAGGATAAGCACGTCATATTCCGAGAGGTCAGCTCGATCAAAATAGCTTTCGTCCAGCACCGAAACAGGGTAGTGGAGCTGTTGTTCAAAAAAGTGCCATATTTCTCCAAAGCGCAGGGTAGATGTAGGCTCTCCCGTTAAAACAGCAATTTTAACCTTGGGAATCATCTCTACGTATCCAGATCCAAAATCCTTTCCACTATCCACAAATCCAGTTGTAGCGATTTTTAGATCAATTTCCGCATGGTCTGTTAAAATCGACTTCAAAGTACCTACGAAATCTTTATGGTTTTTGTTGTCCGTCAAAGTGATGATCATACTTCCGCGTTGGAACATATTGCCATCAACTGAAAATGGTTTATGCGCAGTACGAACGCGAATATTTTGTTTAAGTAGGTCTGCCAAAAATTTGGCATCGGTAAGGCTGTTCCAGTCCGCAATGTAAGCGTAGTTTGTCTTATTTACTTTGTTTGCGGATGACATGGTTGCCATCATATTTTTGTTCTGACTTACGCTAAGCTCGGATGCAACAGCATCCAAGCCATAAGCATAGGGCAAAGACCAAGCAGTGATATCATAGGTGACCGAATCACTTAATTTTGCTTCTGGTTCAAAAAGAACCTTTACTAAGGTGCCTTTCGATTGGTCTGTTGATACAATCATACTATTTTCGGAAACCTTCATATTACCTATTTTTCCGGTAGCGTAATTAAGACCTTTTACGGTGCTATTGGTTCCAAAACCGTATTCTATTTCGTGCTGATCTAATAACCGTCCTAGTGCCTTTAAATTATCGGCGTTGCCATTAAGTACATAATTCTTGTACTTGAAGTTTTTATTTTGGTAGAATTTTTTGAATTCGTCATTTAATCGTTGTGCATTTTTGTGCGCTACCTCTACTGTAGAAAGTCCCGTCGTATAATGATGGTCTATACGATCTTTTAGGGTAAGCGTATCACCAATACTGGTAATAATACCTAATCCTGCACGGCCACTACCTCCTTGTTCATAGGTCATGCCAATACCACCATTGTAGGTTGGATAGGTATCACCGTAACTAGGATACAGTAAATCGAATACTTCCTTTGTGAAATAAAACCAACCATTTGCGTCAAAATATTTTGCATGGTTCTTACCTATGGTTTTTTGGAAATCACGTTGAAAATCCGTTATTACTTCGTGGTAGGGTTCTGCCGCCGGGGCAAAATAATATGGATTATTTACACCTTGTTCATGAAAATCGACATGTACATGAGGTAACCATTTGTTAAATTCCTTTAAGCGCTGTTGGCTTTCTACTTGGGTTAACCAAGCCCAATCACGGTTGAGGTCGAACATATAATGATTGCTCCTACCGCTCCACCAACCCTCGTGGTGTTCCTTGGAATAGGGGTCTACATTATTCGGGGTGTTTTTATATTGGTTATACCAATTTACATAACGGTCCCTGCCATCTGGATTGATACAGGGATCAACAATAACCACTGTATTTTCTAAATAATCACTTTTCTTGGTGAGTAAGTCATAAATGGTCTGCATGGAAGCTTCCGTGCTTACACTTTCGTTGCCATGCACATTGTAGCTTAACCAAACAATTGCTTTTTCTGGTTCTCCTTGTCCTTTTGTATTTTTTAAATGCTCTGAACGAATGTTTTCTAGTTGTGACATATTGGAAGCTGAAGATACTTTGGCCAGTACCAAACGCCTACGTTCGTTGGTTAATCCATAATCCTTCAGCGTCATACGATCTGGATTTTGCGCTGCTAAATACTCATAATAATCAATTACCTGATGGTGCCTTGTAAACTGACTGCCCAATTCATATCCTAAAAATTCGGATGGAGATTTTAACTGAGCTGTTGCTAATAAGGGTAAGGTAATTAATAAGGCAAGTAGAAATTTCTTCATGTGAACCGTTTAAAATGTGCTAGCTTCAAATCTAATAAATAATTGTTGAACTGTACTCTAAGGATTTGTCTTTTTGTTTATCGACCAAAAAATTCGATTTTAATCTAATTAGCGTATTTTTAAAGCCTCTTATAATGTATAATCTTATTAGTTTCTTTCATTTAGAAAATATGGACATAGATTGTTTGCCCTTTAAAAATACAGGCTATTTCTCTAAGCTTATTTGTGATTATTTAGAAGAGGAAGAGAAGCTAGCGCCCTTTTATAATAGATATCCAACCTTAGCGGGATTCCAAGAACAAATAACTGAAAAAAAAGCAAGTTTTCCTATGGCTAACCGCGAGGTTTTACAAAAGTCGTTGGTAAAACAATATGGGAACTATCAGATAACTAAAAGTACCCAAAGTCATATTGATTCCTTAGTAGACAAAAATACCTTTACGGTAGTTACTGGTCATCAATTAAACCTCTTTACTGGACCGCTTTATTTTCTTTATAAAATTATATCTACCATTAACCTTTGTAAGAGTCTCAAAGAAAAGTATCCAGAGCAGCATTTTGTACCGGTGTATTGGATGGCGACAGAAGACCATGATTTTGAGGAAATCAATTACTTTAATTTCAAAGGGAAAAAAATTCAGTGGAATAAAAAGGCGGCGGGTGCAGTGGGACATTTGAGCACTGATGGACTTGAAGAGTTAGGGGAGACCTACTCGAATCTTTTGGGTAGCAGTACAAATGCGAAAGCGCTTACAGAATTGTTCAACGCAGCATACCTGAATCACAATAATTTAACCGAGGCCACCAGATACCTTGCGAATGCATTGTTTGGTGAATATGGTCTGGTCATTTTAGATGGTGATGATGCCGATTTAAAACGATTGCTTATTCCTTATGCAAAGAAAGATATTTTTCAACAAACCGCTTATAAGGCAGTTTCTGAAACTATAGAAAATTTACGAGAATTGCCTTTCGATTACGGGGTGCAGGTAAACCCTAGGGAAATCAATTATTTTTATTTGGCCGATAGTGTTCGCGAGCGGATTGTGGAGCAGGATGGCATCTATGTTGTAAACGATACCAATATCACATTTTCGAAGGAGGAGCTGTTGCAGGAATTGGAATCCCATCCAGAACGGTTTTCACCCAATGTAATCGCAAGACCCTTATATCAAGAAGTTATATTACCTAATCTATGCTACATAGGTGGTGGTGGAGAGCTTGCGTATTGGCTAGAGTTACAAGCAGCTTTTGAAGCTATGGGAGTGCCATTCCCTATGTTATTGCTCCGGAATTCAGCCCTTGTTATTACGCCCAAACAAAAAGAAAAACTACATAAACTAGATGTTTCTCTAGCCGATATTTTCTTAAAGCAAAACACGCTAATCAATAAAAAAATAAGGCAAGTATCCAATATAGATATTGATTTTACACCTCAAAAAGATGTTTTAGAGGAACAATTCAAGCTGTTGTATGACTTAGCTGAACAGACAGATAAATCCTTTTTAGGGGCTGTAACAGCGCAAGAAATCAAACAAAAAAAAGGACTGGAAAATTTAGAAAAACGTTTGTTACAGGCGCAAAAAAGAAAATTGGCCGATCATGTGGCCCGTTTGGCAGAACTACAGAACGAACTATTTCCTGGTAAATCTTTACAAGAACGAAACTTGAATTTTTCTGAGCTATACTTGGAATATGGTGAGTCGCTTATACCTATGCTATTTAAAGCTTTAAATCCCATGAAACAGGAGTTCGTGATCCTTACTACGGCATAGTTATGTTCTTTAAGCGGGTTTTTAGGAATAGCGTAAACCAAATTGCTTTTTTTTCTTTTTTAGCGATTACCTGTATTACTTTTTTTAAAAATGCCCTAGAGTTGGAAGATGCGGAACAGGCCTATTATTCGCAGTGGCTTCGATGGGGTTATGACGACCAACCACCCTTATATACGTGGCTACAATATGGGGTTAATCAAATATTTGGGGTTAATAAAGTTTCCTTTTCCATTCTTAGAGGAGGTATTTTCGCCAGTGTTTTAATGGCGATGTGGCATTTTTCCCGTAAGATGTTTTCAAATGAAAGGAAGTCGGAAATTGCCGTACTATCGCTTGTTTTACTACCAGTCTTTATCGACTTTACGTTTAGAAGACTTTCGCATACTTCGTTTCTCTGTTTCTCAGTTTTAGTTTCTTATTTTGTAATTGAAAGACTAATAAAGGCAAAAACATGGACTAATTATGCATTATTAGGGCTGGTGATAAGTACCGGAATACTATCTAAATACAACTATGTATTTTTTTTGGTCGCATTAGGCTGTACGATGTTCTTTGATGCGCAGGTACTAAAAATCGCTTTTAATAAAAAATTCATACTGGTTGTTTTTTTGGTGTCAGTGTTTTTATTCCCGCATTTCTACTGGTTGGTTGGACCTGACGGATATGTATTGGAACTACAGCGAAGTATCGCTTTAAAAACTGATAATATAGAGCAGAATACCAATTATGGTATTAGTGGACTCCTTTTGTTCTTGCTTGCGGTCTTGAAGCTTACAGCGCCGCTTTTGGTCGTTTTTGGATTAGCTGTTGCTTTGGGAAGGCTAAGGTTAAAAAACCTAAAATGGATTGGTTTACCAAACTAGCTTTGACACAGTTAGCGGTATTAGTAGTGTCTTTTGTAGGCCTAAATGTACAAAAGGTAGAGGAGCGATGGTTGTTACCATTGCTATTGCCTTTTATCGTATTGCTGCTGCGATCATTGGAATTTAAGTCTGAAAGGAAATGGTCTACTTATTTGTATGCATTGTTCATTACAGTTATTGTAGTTCAAACATTACGGACACCAATAGAAAAGATGCTTGGAATTCCGTCCTCCGTCCACTTTAGTTTTAAGCCGATTTCGGATAGATTAAATAAAAATTATGGCAACCAAGCTTGGATGCTTCCTGATGTTACCTACGGTGGAAACATAAGAGTTTTAAATCCTACTAGGGAAATTTTCTCTAGAGATGATTTTTCGTTACCTGAAACAAAACGTAAGAAGGTAAACAGTGTAGAAGTTGTCGTAGGAAAAGCAAATCTAAATGGAGTTACTCCTTCAGGGAAGGTTGTAGGTTATGGTATGGAAAGAGACACCTTATATTTTAAAAGGTAGTACTCTTACATGAAAGTGTCAGGTTGGGCTACTCAAAGAATTAGGAGGGATTATTATTTGTGGTACAACTTTGAAATAGCACTCAAATTTATCGGAGTCAGGCTGATAACATCAAGGATAATGTTACTTGGATTATAAAAGTCGGAGCTAATAAAAATACTTTTTTTTTAAAATCGAAATTAGGGTACTAGAAATTCACCCTCCCAATCCTCTTGATTTTTCGAAAATTTAATCCTTAAATGGTTGGGTCGCTTAAGTTTCAGATACTCTATTTTAAAAGGTTCAATCTCGATCATGCAAAAGTGGTTTTCTTCGTTTAGATATTCCACTTCATCTGGATTTTTTATGGTGCTACCGGGTGGTTCTTGGGTAGTATAGTCTTTTCTGCTATTGGGTTGTATGCCGTGCCAGTATGTTTTTAAAACTTCTTCATCTTTTACAATACTTGCTTTTCCTTCTATCTTAAGTTGGAGCATCAGTTTTGGGTGGTAGAATAGCAAACTAACCTTAGGGTTTTCGGTAATGTGGGTAATTTTTTTTGAACGCTTATCGGTATAGAAAACTAGTTTTAGATCAGGTGTAACCTTTCGCAGCACTACGGTACGCAGCCTTGCCATTTGGTCCAAGCCTACGGTAGCTAGTGTAAAATAACGGAAGGGGTGGCCCTTTTTCACAAGACTTTTATGAAGTTCATTGGTAGTTTCTTGTAGAAATTGCGCTGTCATATAAAACGTTTTTAAAGAAAAAATATAAAATAGCAATACAAAGGTAGGGTAAATCAAGTCTTGATTGTTCTATACCAAAGGTTATGAAAAAGATTTTGAATTAGTGCTAAGCTAATTCGTTTGGTTGGTTTTTGATTTCGAAGAAAAGCTTGGGGTGGTTCCCGAGCTTTTTGTATTAAAAGCATTTTGTACATAGGAATCCTAGAGACGTTTAGCCCGTTTGCTTTATTTTTCTACGAGGCTATATGTATGAGGAAAGGGAAGAGACTTTTTTCTTAATCTAAATGGAACCACCATCCGTCTTTAGAAATCGGCCTTCCATCAAGATACTACCTAGTTTTTTTGGGAATTGAATGACTTTTGTCTAGTATTTACTACGAAATTCAATTTTTTGTAAGAAAATACGTTATAAATTTTTAAATCGATATTAATTATGACCCAAAGAACTTTACTCTTATTTAGCCTACTAACAATTTTCTTTAATAGTTCATGTATTAAAGACAACTTGGATATTCCCGTAGAAACTGGGGACTCGCAATCGGAAGATGATAAGGAAATCGATAACTCCTTATTAGAGCTTACTAGTCTCGTTATTCCTAAAAATTTTGATTTTGCAACCCATCAAAATATTACTGTTCGCATTACCGATGCCAGGCAGAATGTTAGATATGATGTTTATGCCTACAATGATGAATTAATAGAAGGAGAACTAATAACCTATGAGAATCAAGAAGGGCAACTAGTTACCGAGCCCGAATTCCGAACGGATATCTTGAATCAATTATTGTTTTCAGGTGTAGTCTTGAACGGTAGGCTGGAGCATCAGATTGTATTGCCGTCCTATTTCACAAAATTATACGTTAGAAGTAAGTCCAATAACCAGTATAGCTCGGATATTGTAACCATTGTGGACGATACCGCTAGTTTTACATACACCGGAACAAGCAATGCAACAGGTAAAGCAGGTGTTTTAGATTACTTATACTGCGTAAACGGAAACGCAGAGCTTTTTCAGGTAGACCCCTTGGACGGCACCTATACCGCAATTTCAGAAATGCCGATGGGCAGTTTCACAGCGGCAATAGACCAAGAGAACAAAGTATTGTATAGCATAGGAAAGAGCAATCCGTATCCTTTAATGAAGTATGATATTGTTTCCAATAGTTGGGAAACCGTAGGTAATTTAGGGAAGGGAGGCCCCCGTTTGGATTATAATGCCGCCGATGGATTGCTATACTTTGCCTCTGGAGATATACTCTATACCATAGACCCTTTAAACGCCAAATTTTTATCGAGCTGGAAAATTAGAGGATTGGACAATAAAGGAGGCGGAGACTTGGCCTTTAGTGAGGATGGTAAATTATTCATGTGTACTTTTTCTGGCTTGTACAAGCTTACCTTAGACGTAGATGGGGATTACCTAGCCGATAGAATAAGTGCAGATAACCTCCCGTTTAACCCAACATCCATGACCTTTGATTCCAATCAAGAATTGTGGTTGGCGAATAATGCCAACAGTTCCGATTTGATAATAATGGATACGGAGACCGGAGGATGGGAATATAGGTATGGTGTAAGTGCTAATAATAATACGGACGTGGGTCGAACGATAAATGACTTAACCACCTTTAGAGTGTTTAACGAAAACCAAGAGCCTAAGGACAGTGATGGTGATGGTATTTTTGATGGAGATGATGAATTTCCCGAAGATCCTGATAAAGCTTTTGAAGTGTTTACGCCCAGTAAATATGGTTTTGGTACCCTTGCTTTTGAAGATTTATGGCCATATTCCGGTGACTATGATTTTAATGATGTAGCCGTGAACTATAAAATAATTGCCATACAGAATGCTGCTAACGAAGTAGTTCAGATAGACTTTGATATTAATGTGAAATCCAACGGTGCTAGTTTTGTGAACGCTTTCGCTGTAGAGTTCGAAAATTTACAACCTTCGCAAATAGAATCGGTCACAGGTCAGGTGCTTAGTCAGGATTATATTATCCTAAATGATAACGGGACAGAGGCAGACCAGGAAAATGCAGTGGTAGTATTATACGATAATAATAACCAGGTTTTAAAAGACCCGATTACAATTTCGGTAAAACTTACAGAACCTATAACGACTAAGGAATTGGGTGTAGCTCCCTTTAACCCGTTTATAATTATTAATAAAATACGAGAAAAGGAGATTCATTTACCTTTTGGCCATACTACTTCACTAGGAACCAAGGAAATAGTAGTGGAGGGAGTAAATAAGGATGAGAATGGCGATTACGTTACTGAACAAGGCTTACCTTGGGCGATAAATATTATTCATGATTTTAAGGTGCCTAAAGAAAAAGTTTCGGTTCATAAGGCGTATAACTTTTTTGGGGATTGGGCTACCTCTGGTGGAAAATCGAAGGCAGATTGGTATAAGGATAGTTCGGGAAATAGAAATGTTGAATTATTGATAGAATAGCTTGGTTGCCGATCACTTGTTTTAGTAGTCGCTGGAGATTAGGAAAAACTAAAAAAGACGGAATCATTTCCGTCTTTTTTTGGTGTTATCCTGATGCTTGACAGTTACTTGACCTTATAGTCCAACTTTATGGTAATAGATGCCGTTTTGTTTTTGGAGGACGTATTAAAAGAACCGCCCCAGGAATAGTCTTCTCCCGAATTTTGACCGGTAATTTGAAAAACCCCCATTTTAGCTGAGATGAGATCTCCCAAGTTACTTCCAGAGTTCTCGGCGATTTTTTCGGCCCTAAGTCGGGCATCTTC
>CAYGUY010000041.1:0-3611 GCA_964353165.1 uncultured Maribacter sp. | reverse complement strand
CCGCTGTTGGCAGAGAATTGTCCTTCCCAAACAATAAGGTCTGAGGTAAAGTTCTCATTTCCCAATCCGGTCACCGATATGATCTGTGGAGGATTTGCCCTGTCTACATAAGCATTTCCTAAAAAATAGGCTGCTATTACGATTGCCGCTCCAAATATAATTGCTGAGATATGTTTCATTGCGTTTCGGATATCATATATAAGAATAAAGGTAATTAAAAAGTTGTACTACCAGTACTAGTTGATAACAGTTCTTGTAATTAATGGCTACCTCAAAGTAACCAAATTTGCTTTTAATGAAATGTTCGGAATCTAAAAAGCCCCGGAGGGATTCTCCAAGGCTTTTGTTATTTAACTAGCTCAAACAACTAAACTTAATTGATGACCCATGGACCATTAAAACTATCGGAATCTACTTTGTATTCCATTAGTTCGTCACCCTCGTCGTTTACGAATAGCCATCCTCCACTGGCACCTCCGAAAGAAATAAAAGTACTTGCGCCAACTTTTTCAAAGAGCTCATTTCCTGTACCAAACATCGTGGTCTCTACCGCAACCTCCCAAGAACCACTACCAGTACTATCATATAAAGCATAGGTACTACCATCATCACCAAAGAATATTTTTCTGCCATTTAGGTCAAACCTGGCCCCGGCGGTAAATCCTTGGTTTGCATACGGAAATCCGCCACTATCACCAAATATTGTATTGACCGAGTAAATAACATTTTCACCATTTGTTCGGCTAAAAGTGCCAATTGGTCCATCTTGCGGAGATGCTGTACTGGGATTATAGTTGAAGATTTCATTTGCCAAACCATTATCGTTAAAGATATAAATCTGATTATCTCCAAAACGAGTAGAGGCACCAATTGAGGTAAAAGTTGTACCTCCTATAGGTCCATTGGGATCAGTAACATCCCATAGGCCTTTTATTTTTTCATCTACTATAGCTTCGTTACCATCATACCAAGCGTATCGTGTTCCGGTTTTATTAAAAACTATAATATCACCATCTCTAATTTGGAACATGGCACCAATGCCACCTTGGTCGGTTTCCGTTTTAAAGAGGTCTACTAAGGGCTGATAACCATCCGGGGGAAGCACACCCTTTAGTTCACAATTTTTTACTGTGTAGCGAGTTGCCAGATTCGTGCTTACTACTTGGCTTGGATCTTCTAAACTATTAACTATATAGGATAAGGGCAACCCCGTTTCTATAGTGCCGGCAAGGGCTAATCGGTCTACAATATCCTTAAGATTGTTAACCGCTTCATCACCCGAAAAAACGGCCCCTACTGCTTCTAAGGTGCCTTCGGAGTCTCCCCCATATGCGATTACTTTTACACTCAGGTTGTTGTATTCCCTTAACGTATTGATATTTACTTCAGCACGGGCTTTTCCGGCAACAGTGTTATAGGAACCTCTTAAGGCAAATTCCATATCTTGGGCTGAAGCTGTGGATTCATAGAGCATGTAGAATATTCTCCCATAAGTCACCGATGAGATAAACGTTGCAGGATTATCTGGTTGAACAAAGGTCGCTAACTGTTCAGGGGTAACACTAGGGTCAAAAACTTCTTCTAGACTGGTGGGTTTTACATAACTCATTGTATAATACTGTTGGGTAAGTTTTACCAATACGGAGCTTACATTACTACTACTGTTATAACTGAAATCGCTGCTGACTTTTGTGGTAAAATTAGAAACGCTTAGCCCCATTTCAACGGCTAACTGTTCTCTAGAATTAATAGCTACAACATCTAAGGTAAACCTTGCTGGCGCCTCGCCACTGCCAGCGATAATATCGTTCATAGCTTGTTGTACACTGCCCTGATCAATAACATCAACACTTCGTGTAGCAGTCTCGTTTCCGTTAACAAGATCGTAGGTAATGGTTCCGGTAGCTCGTTTTACTACAATATCCCTAGGAGTGGCATCGCCTAGGGTTTTGCTTTGCAATAGGTTACCAGGCCAAATAACGGAGGCATTGGGATTGTACAAAGGAAATGTATGTGAGCCACCCGTGATATCAACTTCTTTCTCCGTACAAATCCATCGCTGTTCAATAGTAGCTCCGTCGGCACTTTCTTTACGGTCAAAATCGTCCTCCCCTGTGGTCTCAGTACCAGCAACATCTGTTTCGGTTATATTCGGAGGAAAGTTTTCAAAAGGGTTGCCATTGGCTACGACTTCTGCAACGGTGCTTCCAATAGTTGGATCCGTTGGGTCTGTTGTTTCACTATTATCATCTTTACTACAAGCCCATATGAAGACAATGAGCGATAATACTATTATATTTTTAAAATTTTTGTTTTGCGTTTTCATAATTCGTTTTGTTTTGTAATATTATTTTTATCGAAAGGTTTTGGCTTTTATTCCCATTGCAGTTTTGTAGTACTCAGACCTTGGTAGGCGTAACGATTGCCCATGCCTTCTCTCCTTAGATTGCTACTATCGTTGGAGTCCAGCCAGTATACTGCGTCATCAATTTTATTGAGGCCTATGCCGTTTCCCCCTTTTATAAACAATGCGAGATAGGCTGGGTTTTCTGTTGGGATCAAATTTCCTTTGAGAACAAAAAAGACCTCTTGTACTAACTCCTGCTGTTGGGGCAAGGGGAGTCCGATATCTACAAAACCTTGTGAATTACTTTCCTCGGAGATTTTAAGCTTGTTGGCTTCAGTTTTAGTAAAAATTCCACTGCCTATGTGTGAGCGAAAAGCGAAAAGATAACTACCTGCAGGCATGACTGCATCAGTTTGGTTTGCTACTGTAACGCCCGTACCACTAGAGGGATTAAAAGCGCCGTGGGAACTTACTTCTTCGGGATATAAATCGCCTGCGAGCCCACTATAGGAAATAGCTTCAATGTTCGTTTCCAGGGTCTCAAATTCATCCTTGGTGATTTCAATCCAATCCCCTGATGCAGCATTCGTATAGGTCTCCTTAGAAGTGGTGAGCAGAGCTTCAATAGCATCTACAAAATCTGTAAGGGTAATGGTTATAATTGATGTAACAGAATCCTTTCCATTAGAAATGGTTATGGTTCCGGTGAGCGTCGTATTAGATTCGTAGTCAAAGACAGCTTTATCTGCCACCGTCACCTCACGGGAAGCAGTATCAAAAGAAAATGCAGGATTACTGCTGGTATAAGTCAACGAACCCGGTAAATTTGTACTTAGGCTTCCTAAAACGTTACCGTCTTCCGGGTTTTCCTCAATTGTTGTATCAAGATCAGTTACGGTATAAACCGGCTCTGGCATTATGGTAACTTCGTCGACAGCTTCATCAGAACTACAACTATGAAAAAATTGTAGAAAAAAAATAAGTGTAATGAGTAAATACTTGTTTTGCGTTTTCATAATCCGTTTTGTTTTGTGGTTAAACTTAAAAACTGTTTTGTGTGACTTACTCAGTTTTAGTCTGCAGTACATCACTGAGCAAGACCACAAAACGGTTGTCATTTTCTAGATCGATTCTTCAATGACACCACAAACCTAGCCCGTTGGTTTCAGGAAGTAAAAAAACAAGGGTGGACAAGAGGTGGACACTTTGAAAATAAGTAGGGGACAAGAGGTGGACGGGACTGGGAAGCTATGCGAATAAAGGG
>CAYGUY010000040.1:23324-33583 GCA_964353165.1 uncultured Maribacter sp. | reverse complement strand
ATATGGGCTGCTGCCGACTGTGATGGGGATGGCGTAACCAATGGTCAAGAACTTTCAGATGGTACTGATATCTCAGATGACTGTGATTCAATAGGTGGTACGCCACTTGGCACAAGCGATTGTGATAACGACGGCTTAACGAATACTGAAGAAGCAACTTTAGGAACAGACCCTAATGACCCAGACACGGATGGGGATGGTGTTAATGACGGAGAAGAAGTTTTAGAGGACGGCACCGATCCATTAGATGATTGTGATTCCTTAAATGGTACTCCGCTTGGCACAAGTGATTGTGATGGTGACGGACTTACCAACGATGAAGAAGCTACTGCAGGAACTGACCCAGACATAGCTGATACTGATGGTGATGGTATTTCTGACGGTCAAGAAGTGAATTTAGATAATACAGACCCTTTAGACCCATGTAGTTCTATCGGTGGAACAGCACCTGCAGGTTCGGCTTGCGATATCGAGATCGAAAACGATATGGTAGACCCTAATGTGAACAATAGTACGTTCGTCATTCGTAACATCGAACAGTTCCCTGACAACACCGTAGAAATTTATAACAGATGGGGCGTAAAGGTCTTTGAAATCAATGGATATGACAATATATCGAATGCCTTCCGGGGTATCTCTAACGGTAGGGCTACTATACAGGTAAATGAAGAATTACCGGTAGGCGTGTACTATTACATTATCAATTATATGGATACGGGGCAGGGTAAAACCAAATCCGGTTACTTATACATCAATAGATAATGAACAGCATATCCATAAAAGAAAATAATATCATGAAAAACTATATATATACATCATTACTGCTTATAACACTCTCGTTTGGGGGGCTTATAGCACAGCAAGATGCCCAATACACGCAATACATGTACAATACCATGGCGGTAAACCCGGCCTATGCCGGTTCTCGAGGGGTATTTAGTATTGCAGCCTTACACCGTTCACAGTGGGTAGGTTTGGACGGCGCTCCAACCACCCAGACCTTTAACTTTCATACGCCTGTATCTAAAAGAGTAGGTATTGGTCTTTCTATCGTGAACGATGAAATAGGTAACGGTACCAATCAAGACACGTATTTTGACGGGGTCTTCTCTTATACCGTTCCTACCTCAGAAAAAGGCAAACTATCTTTTGGATTGAAAGCAGGAGGTCATTTTTTAAACATTGATTTTAACCAGCTTCGTAATTATGGAGCCCAGGGAGCAGCTGTATCCCCAGCAAATATTGATAAAAAATTCTCTCCCAATTTTGGTGCTGGAGTTTATTATCATACCGATAAATTCTATGCCGGGCTTTCCGTTCCTAATTTCTTGGAAACCGAACATTTTGACAGATCAGGAACAGCGGGAAGTACTTCTGCCTTAGCTCAGGAAAGACTGAACCTCTATTTAATTACCGGTTATGTTTTTGATCTCAACAGAGATTTAAAACTAAAACCCGCAATGCTATTAAAAGCGGTTCAAGGAGCTCCTTTGCAAGCAGATTTATCAGCAACATTTCTTTTAAGGGATAAATTCTCCTTCGGAGCGGCCTATCGCTGGAGCGCGGCAGTGAGTGCTCTTGTAGGGATGCAGATATCTGACCAATTCATGATTGGTCTTGCCTATGATAAAGAAACAACGCAATTAGGAAACACGGCGTTCAACGACGGATCTTTTGAGGTATTCCTAAGATATGAGCTTAAAACAAAATATAAGAAAGTATTAACCCCGAGATTCTTTTAACGCCAAACCAAAATGAATAAATTACATAAAACAATAACCATATCCGCATTGCTCTTAACCTGTTCTTTAGTTATAGGACAAGAAAAAAAGGTGCAAAAGGTAACCGATAATTTCAATAACTATGCATATGCAGAGGCAATAGAAAGTTATGAAAGCTTACTAAAGCAAGGGTATACAGATCAGGAAATTTTTAAAAACCTTGGTAACGCTAACTATTATAACGCCAACTATGATGAGGCTGCTACATGGTACGGAAAACTTTTTGACTTAGAAAATCAAGAGCAAGATTCCCAATACATATACCGTTATGCCCAAAGTTTAAAATCTATTGAGGAGTATACCGAATCCGACAAATGGATGAAAAAACTGGAAAAAGCTAAAAAAAACGACCTTAGAGTAAAAAAATACGCCAACAATGATAAGTATCTGGAAACCATTAAAGAAAATTCCGGTAGATATACTATCAAAAACTTAACGATTAACTCTAGTTCCTCTGACTTTGCACCTTCCTTAAACGGGAAACAACTTGTGTTTTCTACGGCCCGTGATAGTGGTCTTTTTACGCGCCGTATTCATAATTGGAATAATAAATCGTTTTTAAACTTATATAGCGCTGATATTTCCGAAAACGGAGAATTAGTCAACCCCAACAAATTAAATGGGCTCTTAAACAAAAAGACCCACGAATCTTCAACAGCGTTTACCAAAGATGGGAACACGATGTACTTTACAAGAAATAATTCCAAAAATGGTAAATTTTCTCGAGACGACAAAGGAGTCAGTAGACTTAAGATTTTTAGAGCTTCATTAAATAATGGTGCATGGACTAATATAGAAGAACTGCCATTTAATAGTAAAAATTACTCCGTGGCTCACCCGGCCTTAAACGCTGATGAAAGCAAATTATATTTTGCCTCGGATATGGAGGGAAGTCTTGGAGCATCTGATATTTTTGTTGTTACCATAAATGCTGATGGAAGCTTTGGGTTACCTAAAAATCTAGGGCCAGGTATTAACACAGAATCACGCGAAACGTTTCCTTTTATAACGGAATCAAACATCCTTTACTTTGCTTCAGACGGACACCCTGGACTGGGTGGTTTGGATATTTTTGCCACCAACCTAGCAGATACAGAAAGTAATACTACCATTAATCTTGGTAGCCCAATAAATACCCCAGAAGATGATTTTTCTTTTATTTTCAACGAAGAAAGTAAAACAGGATATTTTGCCTCCAACAGAAAAGATGGAAAAGGGGATGATGATATTTATTCCTTTAAAGAAACCGAGGAACTCCAATTTGAATTTGAATCTACCTTGGACGGTATCGTTAAAAATCTTGAAAATGGCGATGTCCTTCCAAATGCAACCGTAGAAATACACAATGCGGATGGTAGTATACTTGCAAGTGCTACAGCAGATGAAAAAGGTTATTTTAATATTCCGTTTAAAAGCACATTAAAAGAACTTTCTACCGTTATTACTTTAGATGATTTTGAAGTAGGTGGTAAATCATTTACGCCAAATAAAGATGGGGTAACCATAGAATTCCTTTTGGCACCTATGTCCCATAATGTTGCTGTTGGTGAAGATGTAGGGAAGTATTTAAATATGCCTATGATTTACTTTGATTTTGATAAATCGAACATAAGATCAGATGCACAATTGGAGTTAGATAAGATTGTAGCGTTTATGAACGAATATCCAGAAGTTAAAATTGAGATTGGTTCTCATACGGATAGTCGTGGTAATGATTCATACAACTTAAGTTTATCGGAAAAAAGAGCGCAAGCTACGCGGAACTATATCATAGATATGGGAATAGACGCGTCAAGGCTGTCAGCTAAAGGATATGGTGAAACCCAATTAACCAACGATTGTGGTAATTATATTGAAAACGTTAATGAATGTGGAAAAGCACAACACGAACTAAATAGAAGGTCGGAATTTATTATTATCAAATAGACCTTCTAGTACATAATCATAAAGAGGGTGCTTAGCTGATAAGCACCCTCTTTTTATTTATGAAAAAGCATATTATAGTTTTGTTGTAACAATTGAAATGAAATCACTTGGAAATAACTATCGTAACCATTTATCCGGATTCAAATAAAACATACGTTTCCAGCCTTGTACGGAAACCGAATCATATAATTTAGGATAAGGAAAAGGAGAGGTAATGCCGTAGTGCAAGTGTGCAGGTTTGCCTTTAGCGTTACCTGTATCGCCTATCGTACCAATGGCCGTCCCTCTTTTTAGGGGTTTAAAAATAACCGTTTTTATGCCATCTAAATGTGCGTAGTAATGAAAACGCCATTTGGGACCAAGTACCATAACGGATTTTCCGCCTTTGCCGCCTTCGTGGGTATAGATGACGATACCGTGGGTACTCGCAATGACATCTGTTCCTTTGTCTGCAAAAATATCTATGCCCTTATGTGTAATAGAACTACCCCATGGGTAGGCCCAAAAGGAGTTTTTGTTCCAACTTTGGGTATCCGTGCCTTTTACGGGAATAACCATATCTTGGGGTAGTAGAAAACCTATACCGATCACTGCAATTGGCATCCAAAACCATTTGCGCATACTTCTATTCTTTGCAATAAAGGCAAAGGTCATGAGTAGGGCATACCAAAAGCGTCTGGTTGTGTTGGTAATCATAGCACGCTTTACTAAGTTTAAAAGATAATAGCTAATCGCTTTTTAACGGGTGTAGGTGAACGAGATCCAATCCGCGTGTCCAATATACTGTAACTCATCCTCTGGATTTTTAAACACTAAGTACAGTGTATTTGTATCTTCCGTGGGCTGTACCGGTATCTGGTAGTATTTTGTGGTTTGTTCCCCAAAATGAGCTAGAACTTGCTGCCCAATAATTGGTCCGTTAAGTGATCCTTGCCGTATTTCTAAGGTCCCTTCATAGTTATAGTTACCCCCATAAAAAGCGCTGTATTTAAGCTGTTTCAGATTTTTAAGGCTGATGTTGTCAAATCTTAGAAACGTGTCATGTACCAGTCCACCAACTACCCTAGCGTTATTTGTGCTCCAAGTGTTTATGCCTTCCTTGATTTCATTAGCATCTTCCGCTTCTATTTTTTGACTACGGAATACAAACTGCCCTTGAGCGGTTAATTCGGAAGCTGGTTGGTTGGGATTGCCCTTGTCCCTATACGAGGCCATTAAGACATAGGTGCCTTCGCCTTTGGACGTATCATGTTGGTCAAAGCGCAGCGTACCTTCTAGTGGGAGCGATTTTTCCGCTAGATCTTTATTGGGTTTTAATGTGAGTATGTAGTCCACTATTTTAGTTACCTCCTCCACGTTTAATTGTGGGTGTGCGGACATGGCACCTTCGCCCCATACACCGCTACCTCCTTTTATGATTTTAGAGACCAAATAACCTGTATCCCCTTCGCCATAGCGTTCGGCAATTTCGATATAGCTAGGGCCGTTTACTTTTTCTCCAACCGCGTGGCAGGCTTTACAATCTGTTACATCTATCAACTGCTTTCCTTCTGGGATGATGTTGCGTTGATGGCCAATGGTTGCCTTTACCATATCCTTTCCTTCGGCGATA
Source organism: uncultured Maribacter sp. (assembly GCA_964353165.1). Taxonomy (GTDB): domain Bacteria; phylum Bacteroidota; class Bacteroidia; order Flavobacteriales; family Flavobacteriaceae; genus Maribacter. The sequence continues at coordinate 28,264 of CAYGUY010000040.1, read as the reverse complement.
TAATCAAAGGTGACTTTTACATCACTAGCATCAATCGTTTGGTCTTCGGTAGAACCATCTTGGGCATCGTTCACCATAATTTTATAATCAATGGTCTTACCGTCCCAATAAACGGAATCATTTTCTGTAACAGCGATGCTTAAAGAAGGTGGGTCATTCCCAACCATGATTTTAGTATTGCTGGTCGTTGTGTTTCCTTCCGAATCCGAAACTTGTAGTCGGACATCATAAATGCCCTCCTCTTTAAAGGTAAATTCAGGATTCTCTTCTGTGGATTGCACAGAATCTTCAGTAAAAAACCATTTGTAGCTTAAGGCATCATTATCATAATCCAAAGATTCGTTACTCGTAAATTTTATAGTTAAGGGTTTAGCACCAACCGTGTTGTCCTGTGATATTTTCGCAACCGGTTTCCGGTTTCCGGGTAAATAAGAAATACTGCTCAAACGAGCATCTAAGTTTTGTGAGTTCCATTTTTGGCCATATTCCAACACATATAATTTACCGTCGGATGCAAAGGCCATATCCATGGGATGTGAGAACTCGGTATTCGGCATAAAGGCATCGGCCTTTACATAATTGTAATTTTCATCCATGCTAACCACATAAATCCAATCGCGCATCCATTCATATACAAACAGTTTACCTTCAAAATAATTAGGAAAGGTAATTTTAGCATTTGGATTATCCGCAGCTCTATACACAGGCCCCGCCATAGGGTTGATGCCGCCATCTCCCAACCAAGGAAATTCCTCGGAGCGATAATAGGTCTGTGGTATCATGGATTTTTGGGCTGGTGGTAGGTTTTGAATCCCCGTATTATTGGGAGAATCATTAATCAACTTTTCCGGATCAAATTTTGGCCCTGAGGTATTGTTGGTAAAATCATAATCATTATAGGCTTCGTTGTATCCTCTTGTATACGGCCATCCCCAGAACCCTGCATGTTTTGCCTGGTCCCATTCGCCCATGCCACTTGGACCGCGGTCCGGGTCTGCCGTTCCTGCATCCGGACCAACATCGCCCCAATACAAGTAGCCTGTTTTACTGTCAATCGAATGCCTAAACGGATTGCGATTCCCCATCACATAAATTTCGGGTCTTGTTTTTTCTGTGCCTTCAGGGAATAGATTGCCCTTGGGTATGGAATAGGTTCCATCCTGCTTAGGTGTAATCCTTAATATTTTACCGCGCAAGTCATTTGTGTTTGCTGCCGAGCGTTGTGCATCCCAAGCTTTCCTCCCTTCGCGTTCATCCGTTGGTGCAAAGCCCGAGGATTCAAAGGGATTCGTATTATCTCCAACGGCGATAAATAAATTACCGTCCGGACCAAATTCCAAAGCGCCACCGCTATGGCAACAATGCCTATCCGTGGGGATTACTAGCAGGATTTTTTCAGAATCCAGAAGGAGTTTGTTGTCTACCAAATCAAATCTGGAAACATGTTGTTGTGAGGTCTCGCCCGCTTTGGAATAGAACAAATAGATCCAGTTGTTCTCTTCGTAATTAGGGTCTACGGCCAAACCTAGGAGTCCGTCTTCGTTGCCGTAAAACAACTCCAGTTGCGCTATGGTTTCGGTTGCTTCCGTCGCGAAATCGAATAGTTTTAGTGCACCCCTTCGTTCAATAAAAAGGATGCCTTTTCCAGGAAGCTCATCTAACTCCATGGGTTCGTTGAGATTAAAATCCAGTATTTTTTTTACAAAACGATCTTCAGGTGGTACACGGTCCGTTTTTGCTAAACTATAGTTTAAGTTATCCGTACCCATGGCGTAGGTAATTCCCCCAAGCAAGTGCTTTAAAAATGCCGCATCTTTAAAGGTTTCCTGGGTATGCCCCATTTCGGTATAAAAGGCCCTGCCACCGTCATACTCGTGGTACCAAGAAATAGGATGGTTTTCCCCGTTGGTACCACCTTCATAACTAGCTTCATTGATTTTGACAAGGACGTTGATATCAGGATTTATATTTTTAAAATTATACCATTCATCGCTCTTTATCCAAACAGAATCCAAATGTTTGGTGGATGGATGGTTGGTGTCCACTACCTGCAGTTCTGCTTCCTGTATTCTTGGGTGGTCGTTAAACATGGCGCCTACCAATTTGGTATACCATGGCCAGTCATATTCTGTATCTGTAGCTGCATGAATACCTACGAAGCCACCACCTGCTTGTATGTAGCGTTCAAAATCGGCCTGCTGTACATCGTTGAGTACATCTTTGGTCGTGTTTAGGAACATAACGGCTGCGTACTGTTGCAAGGAGTCTTCTACAAAATAGCGAGGGTTCTCGGTAGTGGTTACTGTAAAGCCATTTTCTTTGCCCAGCTTTTCAAGGGCTTCCGTTGCAGATTCAATAACCCCATGTCTAAAACCTTCTGTTTTACTATATACTAATACGGATTTTTCGCGGTTGCTGCAGGAAACGGTAAAAAACATAGAAATAATAATATAGAAACCTATAGGTATCATTTTATAAAAAAAGGATTTATTTACTTTGGAGTACATCATATAGATTTTAGTTTTTGCTAGTAAGGTTGCTTTAAAAATATTTCTTTTTTTCCTAGTTAACGAAAATTAGGTCTTTTTTATAGCTCCTTGACTAAGCAGTGCACTCAAAAATGCTCTAAGGATTGTTTTTTGTGTGAAATAGCAGCACACTTATTCCTATGTTCAAGTGTTGCTACTGTTGAAACGAACAAACAGTATCGTTACGAACCATAATAAGAGCCTTAATCGATAATTAAATAATGGGTTGTAGTAAAATTAGCCTAATTCTGGAAGTATTAGGAGCGGTACCGGACTTTGAAAGGCGACTTTCCTAACTACGTTTTCTTCTGTAAGTTTATATAAAAAATTGAGCTTGTGGTTCACCATAGACACGAGATCGCTGTCACTTGCCATAACAAATTCCTTTATGGCAGCAGTTTCTGTTGTTTTAACATCAATTTTGTAAAAGCTGAAATCTAGTCCTTTAAAAAGGTCTTTAAGGATTTCTTTATTGGCTTTTTGAAAATCGTTAAGGTTTTTATTGCTCAGCACTTCCAGAATTTTAAGCTTACAGCCCAATGATTTACAAAGTTGAGTTAATAGGTGTAGTTCGTTTTTGTCAAAGGCCCTTTTAAAGTTTGTTGAGAACACAATTTTAGACGGAGTTTCTGGACTATAGATTTTGGGAACTAAAATAATCGGTAGTCCATGTAATTTATTTATAAGGGTAACTGCCTTGCTTCCCATAAAAATATCAAAAGCGCCTCTAGGGCCTTTGGCACCCATAAAAATGCAGTCTACTGTTTGTGTTCTAATGGTGCTTTTAACGCCTTCTAGAAAAGAAGTTGAGCGGGATATCGAATTAAAAAAGTGGTTAGGGTTATCGTTGGTCTTTTTAATACTCCGTACCAATTTTTGTAGATCGCCAGTTACTTTAACCGTTTTTACATCCAACCATTCATTGTCCAGTTCAACGTTAATGGTGCCGGCGGTCAAATTTTCGTAGGTATGTAACAACAAGAACGTTACTTGGTATTTTTTATAGATGATTCTAGCGTAATTAAGGGCATTTAGCGCATTTTCAGAAAAATCCGTTGGCACTAATACTCTTTTCATACGCTTCTTTTTTAAGGTGTTCTATGACCTATTATTAGGCACATCCAAGATATGCAATTTTCCAATTTAATCTACAGAATAATAAGTGATATACGCTTTAAATTGACGGAGGTTATACCTTTAAAAAAGTAGACTTGCCGCGACATGCTTTTGCCAATAAGACCATTCATTGCGAATGCTGTATGCAGACTTCTGAAGGGTTTTATTAACAAGGCTTCGGTACCGAAATCATAGCGTATTTTGGAAGTTTTTTTAGTTGATTTGTTTAATGTTAGTTAGAGCGCAGTCTAAAACCCGCTAGTTCTAAAATTGGGCTTTTCCCGAGCGTTCGGGAGCGTTCGGCCTGATATTTAAATTGTAACTTTACTTTGGAGTAAGTTGTTGCTTATCTCTAAACATCAGATTGAGATAGACTACACTATGAAAATCAGAATCATGGGAAATTCCATACGACTCCGTTTAATTAAATCTGAAGTAGCGCTGTTTTGTGCCGAGGGAAGTTGTACCGAAATTATCAATTTTGGAACCAGTAGTTTAACCTATACGCTCTCCGCTAAGGAAGGAATTAAAGAATTAGATGTAGATTATTCTGGCAACCAAATTACGGTGTACATTCCTATGGAGGCCAGGCAAAATTGGGAGCAAAGTAATCGAGTGGGGTATAGTAGTACTATAGCCAAAGAAACAGGAAGTGAACTAGCTATTTTAGTAGAAAAGGATTTTGTATGTATGGATGAATCTATTGATGACCAATCTGATAATTACCCAAATCCAAAACTCCGGTAGTTTAGTACTTAAAACCAAAGAACCCAACAAGAAACAGATGTCGTTTCTTGCTGGGTCCAGAACCAAACCAAACTAAATGTCCTTACTTTAGCTCAAAGCTAATGCTTAGCGAAAGTAATTCTTCGTACGAATCATAATAGGAACTCCACACTTCTGGTCTTGGTGCACTTTCACTTATACTTGTGATGTCTCCCAAGGTTCCTCCTGAAATTTTGCATAATTGTACTGCATTTGCTCTAGCATCTGCCAAGGCTTTTTTGCGTAATTCGTTTCGTTTTTCGGCAGTTAAGACTGCTTTGAATTGATACTGCATGGTAACACCATTCATTTTTAAGGTCAGTAGTTTTTCCGCAAGGGCATTATCGGCAGTTTTAAATTTTAGAACCGTACCTTCTTTTTGATATCCCATGGTTAGGAATTCCATCTTTGATTCTTCAAAATCATCGGGATTAAACCCTTCTTCCCTTAAGGTTTTAAAATATTTTTCCTTGAATTCTTCCAAACTTTTGCACTGTGGATCGGAGTAATATACCTGATCCATGTTTAGGG
>CAYGUY010000040.1:4097-23224 GCA_964353165.1 uncultured Maribacter sp. | reverse complement strand
TCTTCCAAACTTTTGCACTGTGGATCGGAGTAATATACCTGATCCATGTTTAGGGTCGCTTTTATTCTATATTCAGTGGTTTCCCTATTGATTACAGCGCTGCCTGTAGCCGATACAGTTCTGTTTTCTTGAGCATTGGACAGCATACCAATTAGTAAAATTGAAATGAAGATTAATTTTTTCATGATTTTGAATTTTAAGCTATTGTGAATAGGAAAGAAGCAACGATCATCCATGTGCCCACCGCAATACCCAAGATGCCAAGTTTCCCTTGTTTTGGAGCAATTTTACTTCTTAGTTCTGCTGCTTTTTGCTGAGCTTCTGGATTCTTACCCATAAACAGTTTGTTCATTAGACCAGAGCCTAACATAAAGCCAAGGGTTGCTTGCACTAAACTACCTGCAGCTAAAGTAACCCACCAAATAGGAGCGGTAGTCAGCCAGCCTAAGTTTAAGATACTGCTAATGATGCCCCACACGCCCAATATGCAAAATACAAGTCCGATCCAACCTTGGTAGGGTGCTATTTTTTCTAATAATTCTTTAGCATTTGGTTTTTTGGACAATACCAAAGAGGGTACCGCGATAATGCTTAATAGTACTAACATAATTCCGTTGATCATAATAAAAGGTTTTTATAAGTTTATGAGGCAAAGATGCGCCGTATAGTCCCTTCTTTTAGCCCCGTTTTCAGTAGAAATTCACTCCCTGAAAACAGGGGTTTAGTATGTTTGGTACTTATGGTTGGAAAGTAAAGAATAGCTTGTTTCGTAGCTGATGGCACACTTGAGGATATAGGTTACCCCAAATACAAAGCCGTTCAAAATCAATATAAACTATTGGTTTTAAACGGCTTTACAAGGGTGTTTTTTGTTGGGGCTAACAGGTTACATCACTCTTCCAACAAACCAAATTTAATGGCGTACTTGGTAAGTCCGGCGAGGTTTCGCACTCCCAATTTGGTAATCAGGTTCTTGCGGTAACTTTCGATCGTATGTTTACTAAGAAAAAGTTCATCCGCTATTTCCTGTGTGGTAAACTCCTTTGCAATCAAGGTCAGTACTTCTTTTTCGCGTTTGGACAAGGATTCTTCCAAGCTCTGCTCGTTGGAAAACATCCCTTTTAAATACACATCCTTAATAGATTGTGCAAAGTATTTGTCCCCGTTAAGGATAGTCTCTATGGCGGTCAACAACTCGTCCTTTTCCGCATTCTTGGGAATGTAGCCGTCTACATTATCCTTTGTTAAGGTCTGCACCGTGGTGGCATCATGAAGCATACTTACCACCAAGGTTTTAATTTTGGGATGATTTTGTTTGATGTGTTTGTTGAGCTCTATGCCATTGTATTCCGGCATATTTACATCTGTAATGACCAGGTCTATTCCATCTTGGGCATTAATGTCTATGTATTTGGCTACGTTTTTACCGTTATTGGCGGTAAGGATAACCTCGTAATTGTCCTTGTGTTCCAAAATGCTCATGACCCCGTCCAAGAACATCTTATGGTCGTCCGCAATAATTAGTTTATAGGTTTTCATGCTCATTTTTTATCGGTATTTCTAGGGTGACTACGGTACCTCTGCCTACTGCACTATCCAATAGTAAGTTGCCGTTCCACTGCGCTATTCTGTTTTTTATGTTGTAAAGGCCTATTCCGTTAGGGGTATTGGCAACTTCAAATCCGGACCCGTCATCCTCGAACAACAATTGGAATACGTTTTTATGTACCGTCAAATGTAACTCGATCTGTTTGGCCTTGGCGTGTTTTATGGTATTGGTAAAAAGTTCCTGTACAATTTGGTAAAGCGCAACTTTAAGCGGCTCGCCCAAATTATTGATTCGTTCCTTAGGATGCGTCTGAAAGGTAATCTCCATATCGGAACTGTTTCTAATCTTTTCGACATACTCCGCTATTAATAACGTAAACGCACTTTCGTTGAATTTTCTCGGGGTAAGGTCGTGCGAGATTTCACGCACCAGCTCATAGGTTTCGTTGATCTGGCTCATGATTCCCTTTTGGAGCGCGTTCTTATCCTCGATATTGGCCATTTGCAGTTTGATGCCTGCCAAGTTTCCACCAATACTATCGTGCAATTGCTGTGCGATCCGTGATCGTTCTTCCTGCTGTGCCTCTAAAGAAGTTCTTGCCAGTTTTAGTTCCTGCTCGTTAAGCAGGCCGGTTATTTTTTGTGCGTTCAGTTCCTCTTGTTGTTGGTTTAGCTTGTTTTGTGTCTGTAGTTTTTGGTAGTATACGTACAACAGGGCGATGATCGGAATCAATAGTACCAGAAAACCGATAAGCACCGCTTTTTTTATCGTTTTTTGTCGTTCTATTTCAGACTGTTTGGCCAGCTGCTCCTCCTTTAGCTCGTAAATCTCATTCTCCTTTTGCAAGGTCTGGTACTTAAATTCCAGTTCCTGTATCGCTTTGCCGTTTTGTTGGGCTATAATTTGATTGGAGAGCGCGTTGTATTGCGTCATTAAGTTATAGGCATTCTCAAAATCTCCTTTGGCTGAATAGGTTTGTCTAAGGCTGTTCACGATGTCTTTTTGCAGGTCCAAGCGGTTCCATTGCATGGCATTGGCATAGGCCATGGACAAGGTGATTTCCGCTACCTGAAAATTACCTAGGGCCCTACTTGCGCTTCCATAGCCCAATACGGCCTCGGTGTAGACATCAAAATAATTATACTTTAACCCGTTTTGCACGATACCTTCATAAATAGGAATGGCCGCATTATAATTCTTTTTACTGATCTCCAGGGCAGCTGTTGCCAGACCTATTTCCATTTGCAATTTGGAATCGGGCGCACCATTTATAAGTTTGCGAGCATCCTGAAAGGCTTTTTTTGCATCTTCTAACTTGTTTTGTTGAAAAAAACTGCGTCCTAGAAAAAGATTTGCCTCGGCTGCCAGCGTTTTGTCATTGGTAACAGCGGTTAACTCCAAGAAAAGGGCATCTGCCTTTTCGAACATCTCTTTTTTCAGGTACACCTTACCAAGACCAAGTTTTAATCTATAGTTTGCCTCAGGATTTTGGTTCGTTTCCGTTGCTGATAATCCGTCTATAAAAGCTTTAAGCGCCTCGTCGTATAAACCGTTCATGTATTTTCCCTCGCCCAAGAGTTCGTTTGATATGGCGATATATTCCGATGGTAGTTCAAAATCGCTGTTCTCGTTCGAGATTTCCCGGATGCGCTTGGCGTAGTGCACTACCGAGTCTGCATATCCGTACAGGCTATACGCTTTTCCTATGGCGTGCAATACCGGCAATTGGTCTTCCGGGGTATTGGCTGCCTTTAGGCTGGAGTATAAGCTGTCATTTACCAGATTTGGGATATAGCTAAAAGCCTTGAAATTCAGCTCTTGTTGACCAGATACTACCGAGAAAGAGGACGTCAAAACAAGTACACACCCAAACAGAAGATGATGTAAAGCAGACATCCCCCAAAATTTAGAATAGGTTGCCGAAGCGGCAAATGGTTTGAAAATTAGGTGAATGTTACTCAAAGGTCAATCGTTAGGTTGTAACTATTTTAAGGTCTGTGCTTGGCATCAAAACACGATATAATGGCAAAATTAAGGTAATAAAAAAAAGGATCCTACCCCGTTTTCAGGGAGTTTCGTTAAATATTACGATTCGTGGGCTATTTCTAAAGCTAAGGTACTACGGTCATGGGGTAGACCCGGCACATGAAAGATTCCAAGGAATAGGTTCCTACGAAACTAACCCACAAGGTTTGATGGAACGGTTTTTCGGTCGTAAATTAGAAGAATAATTCGGTAAGATAGACTGAACCAGTTTTTTATGAAAACTACTGGAATGTCTATATTTTATTGCTATAAATGAATCGTATGGAACATTATAAAGTTGAGGTAAACGAAACCACATTTGATTTAGGAACGGATGCGATAGCAAACTTGGATATGCAGCAAGTAAGTGAGAAGGATTTCCATGTGCTGGACAACGGGACGGCATATAAGGTCGTGGTCAAAAAGACCGATTTCCCGAACCGAAGCCTTAGCATACGTCTTAACGGCAACACCTACGACATAAAAATTAGCGATAGTCACGACCAATTGGTAGCAAAAATGGGCTTGCTGTCCGGAGCCTCCCAAAAAGCAAAGAACATAACGGCACCGATGCCAGGGTTGATTATGAATATTTTGGTACAACCCGGACAATCGATTGAAGAAGGTACCCCATTACTAGTACTTTCTGCCATGAAAATGGAAAATCAAATTCTAGCCCAGGGAGCTGGAGTTATTAAAGCGATAGAAGTAAACGTTAGTGATACGGTAGATAAGGGACAGTTGATTATTGAGATGGAATCCTAAGGATATCCTTAAAAGCACACATATAATGAAAAAAATACTAGTTGCCAATCGTGGGGAAATCGCTTTACGTGTCATGAAGACCATAAAAAAGATGGGCATAAAAACAGTGGCCATCTATTCGGAAGTAGATCGTAACGCACCCCATGTAAAATTTGCGGATGAAGCCGTTTTGTTGGGTAAGGCGCCTTCCTCCGAATCCTATTTGGTGATGGAGAAGGTGATAGCGGCTGCAAAACAAACAGGTGCAGATGGGATACATCCAGGGTACGGATTTTTAAGTGAAAATGCTGTTTTTGCTAAGTTAGTAGCAGATAACGGAATTACCTTTATTGGACCTAGAGCGCACGCTATCCAAATAATGGGGAATAAATTGGCTGCCAAAGAAGCGGTAAAATCCTACGATATTCCCATGGTGCCCGGCATAGAAAAAGCGATTACGGATAAGGACCTCGCCAAAAAAGTAGCTTTGGAAATAGGTTTTCCAATTTTGATAAAAGCTGCTGCCGGCGGCGGTGGTAAGGGCATGCGTATCGTCAATAATCTGGAAGAACTTCCTGAGCAAATGGATCGCGCCATAGGTGAGGCCATTGCCGCCTTTGGAGACGGTGCGGTTTTTATAGAAAAATATGTGGGTTCTCCACGCCATATAGAAATTCAGGTGTTAGCGGATACCCACGGGAATGTCGTCCATCTTTTTGAACGGGAATGCAGTGTGCAGCGCAGACACCAAAAAGTAGTGGAGGAAGCACCATCTTGTGTTCTGACTCCGGAAATTCGCTCCGCTATGGGAGCTGCCGCCGTGCGTGTGGCGAAGGCTTGTGATTATGTAGGTGCAGGTACGGTAGAGTTCTTGTTGGATGAAAATAAAAAGTTTTATTTCTTGGAAATGAATACGCGCTTGCAAGTGGAACATCCGGTAACGGAATTGATTACCGGTCTGGATTTGGTAGAACAACAAATAAAAATAGCTAGAGGGGAACAACTTGCATTCAATCAATCAGACCTTTCCATTATAGGACACGCGGTCGAAGTACGGGTTTATGCAGAAGACCCCTTGGATAACTTTATGCCCAGTATTGGCACTTTATCAACCTATATAACACCAAAGGGCGATGGTATTCGTGTAGATGATGGTTTTGAGGAAGGGATGACCGTTCCTATGTTCTATGACCCTATGATTTCAAAACTGATCACCTATGGAAAAACTAGGGAAGAAGCCATACAATTAATGGTACAGGCCATTGATGCCTACCAAGTAGAAGGAGTGGAAACGACCTTGTCTTTTGGAAAATTTGTATGTGAACACGATGCCTTTCTATCGGGTAATTTTGACACCCATTTTGTCAAAAATCATTACAGTCCAGAAGCATTGACCGCTAAATATGAAGAAGAAAAGAAAATAGCTGCTATGGTAGGCTTACAATTGTACTTGGAACAGCAAGCAACCCTAAAAGTGCCAACAGCTGTATCTCAAGATTGGAAACAAAATAGAAGCTAAAAAGAAAGAGTTGGAGAATGAGCGATAAGATAAAAAACTTAGAGGACAAGTTGGCTGCGTCTAAAGCAGGCGGTGGCGAAGAACGCATAAAAAAACAACACGCGAAAGGCAAGTTGACGGCTAGAGAGCGAATCCATTTTTTACTGGACGAGGGTTCTTTTGAGGAATTGGGTGCTTTGGTCACGCATCGTACGACCGATTTTGGCATGGAGAAACAAAAATTCTATGGCGATGGCGTGGTAACAGGTTACGGTACGATCAACGGAAGGCAGGTCTGTGTGTTCGCACAAGATTTTACCGTATTTGGAGGTGCACTTTCAGAAACGCATGCCGAGAAAATATGTAAGGTGATGGACATGGCCCTTAAAATAGGGGTACCCATGATCGGTCTTAACGATAGTGGCGGAGCCCGTATTCAGGAAGGCGTTCGTTCGTTGGGAGGTTATGCGGACATCTTTCATAAAAATGTAATGGCTTCCGGGGTAATTCCCCAAATTTCTGGAATCATGGGCCCTTGCGCGGGTGGTGCGGTGTATTCCCCTGCGATGACTGACTTTACGCTGATGGTAGAAAACTCCAGCTACATGTTCGTCACAGGACCTAACGTGGTCAAGACGGTAACGAATGAGGAAGTAACATCTGAGGAATTAGGCGGTGCGTTAACACATGCCACCAAGTCGGGGGTTACCCATCTTACAGCGGCAAACGACATGGAATGCATTGCACAAATTAAGACTATGCTATCCTACATGCCCCAAAACTGCGAAGAGCTGCCGGCTTTGATACCCATGGAATTTGGCAACGAGATCAGGGAGGAATTGGAGCATATTGTACCCCAAAATTCGAATCAGCCTTACGATATGCGCTTGGTCATCAAAGGAATAATCGATGAAGATTCATTTTTTGAGATACATAAGGACTATGCAGAGAATATTGTCGTCGGATTTTCACGGATAGGAGGGCGAAGTATTGGTCTAGTTGCCAACCAGCCCAATAGTCTGGCAGGTGTATTGGATGTTGATGCCTCCAAAAAAGCGGCTCGTTTTACCCGGTTCTGCGACTGCTTTAATATACCCTTATTGGTCTTAGTAGATGTGCCAGGATTTTTACCGGGAACGGACCAGGAGTGGAACGGGATAATAACCAACGGTGCAAAGTTGCTATATGCTTTAAGTGAAGCAACGGTCCCTAAAATCACGGTCATTACCAGAAAGGCGTACGGTGGGGCTTATGATGTAATGAACTCCAAACACATTGGTGCGGACATGAACTACGCTTGGCCAAGTGCCGAGATTGCGGTGATGGGAGCCAAAGGTGCCAGTGAAATCATATTCAAAAAAGAAATAGCCAACGCAGTAGATTCAGCCGCTAAACTGGCCGAAAAGGAAAAAGAATACGCCGATAAATTTGCCAATCCGTATAGTGCGGCGGAAAGAGGATTTATTGATGAAGTGATACTCCCTAAGGATACGCGAAGAAAACTCATAAAAGCATTTACTTTGTTAGAAAATAAGGTAGTGAATTTGCCAAGGAAAAAACATGGAAATATTCCGTTGTAGATTGTATTGAAACAGTTACATTAATCTGGGTGCAGATTTAAAATCAGTATGAAACAAAAACTATTTAACGAATTTGAAGAAGTATCCGAAAAGGCCTGGAAACAAAAAATCCAGTACGACCTTAAGGGGGCGGATTATAACGATACCTTGGTTTGGGAATCTCCGGAAGGGATAAAAGTGAAGCCTTTTTACCATAGCGATTCCATGCCGCAAACTGGTTCGGTTCGCCCTGCTTTGGAACATAGTTGGTCTATTGGGCAGGAGATTTATGCCGGAAATGCAACGCTAGCCAACAAAAGGGCCATCAAATCCCTAAAAAGCGGTGTAGAGCGGTTACAGTTTATCATTCCCTCCAAAGCTATTGATATTGCGCATGTTTTGAAGAACATCGACCTAGAAACGACTACCGTTTATTTGAAAATGGAATTCCTGTCAGTTGAATACGTACAGTCGGTTTTGGAATTTGTGAAAGGTCATGAGAACTCCGTTTATTTCAATGTGGATATCATCGGGAATTTAGCACGTAGCGGCAATTGGTATCAAAGCTTGGAAGGGGACCATAAAGCCTTGGACGCTCTCCTAAAAACGAAGGCGGTGCATTTTTTGAGTGTTGATGTTTCGCTGTATGAAAATGCGGGTGCCACTATGGTACAGCAACTGGGCTATGCCATGGCACATGCCAATGAATATTTGAACCACTTAGATCAGCGCAACAGTTTAGGGCAAATAAAATCTATTGTTTTTAATGTAGCCGTTGGCGGTAATTATTTCTTTGAAATTGCCAAACTTAGGGCGCTACGGGTGCTGTGGGAAAAGCTGCTTTCGGTTTACGAAGTGCAATTAGATTGCCATATCCTTGCCTATCCATCTAAAAGAAATAAAACGCTTTACGATTATAACGTAAATATGTTGCGGACCACAACAGAATGTATGTCTGCCGTGTTAGGAGGAGCAAATACGGTTATCAATATGCCCTACGATGCCCTCTACCATAAATCCAACGAGTTTGGGGAACGTATAGCGATGAACCAGTTGTTACTCTTAAAAGAGGAGAGCTATTTTGATAAAGTAAGTAATGCATCGGACGGTTCCTATTACATAGAATCCCTTACTACACAGCTGGCAGAAAAAAGCTTGGAACTCTTAAAATCGATAGAAAAAGGCGGTGGGTTCTTAAAACAATTAAAGGAGCATAACATCCAAGGAAAAATAAAGGAATCGGCCCATAAGCAGCAGGAACGCTTCAACGAGCAAGAGGAAGTGTTGGTAGGGACCAATAAATTCCAGAATGAGACGGATACGATGAAAGAGAACTTACAGCTCTATCCTTTTGTAAAAACCAATGCGCGGAAAACCTTGTTAGAACCGATTATAGAAAAACGCTTGGCCGAAACGTTGGAACAAAATAGATTGAAGGATGAGTAGAAAAAGCCTAGATACTCTTAGTTTAAATTCAGCAACTGTAACTGCTAAAAATACGGATGCTGTCTCAGATGGTCGTAACGGGTTCTTTACAGCCGAAAATATCGAACTAAAAAAGACCTATTCCAAAGCTGATATAGCTGCCCTGGAACACCTGAATTTTGCAGCAGGAATTCCACCGTATTTGCGCGGACCTTATTCCACGATGTATGTAAGAAGACCTTGGACCATTCGCCAATACGCAGGTTTTTCCACAGCACAAGAGAGTAATGCATTTTATAGGAGAAATTTAAAAGGCGGACAAAAAGGCTTGTCCGTTGCTTTTGACCTACCTACACATAGAGGTTATGATAGTGACCATGAGCGTGTAGTGGGCGATGTAGGCAAAGCTGGCGTTGCTATAGATTCCGTTGAGGATATGAAAATTTTGTTTGATGGAATTCCCTTGGATAAGATGTCGGTTTCCATGACCATGAACGGTGCGGTACTTCCCATTATGGCTTTCTACATTGTAGCGGCAGAGGAGCAAGGTGTTTCCAAGGAGTTCTTAGCAGGCACCATCCAGAACGATATTCTAAAAGAGTTTATGGTACGCAACACCTATATCTATCCTCCAAAACCTTCCATGCAACTGGTTGCCGATATTTTTGAATATACGAGTCGGTTTATGCCTAAGTTCAATAGCATCAGTATTTCTGGGTACCACATGCACGAAGCAGGTGCGCCGGCGCATATAGAATTGGCCTATACCTTGGCAGATGGTTTGGAATACATCCGTACCGGAATAAAAGCGGGTTTACAAATTGATGATTTTGCCCCGCGACTTTCCTTCTTTTGGGGTATTGGTATGAACCACTTTATGGAAATAGCCAAAATGCGTGCAGCGCGTATGCTTTGGGCGAAATTGGTACAACAGTTTCACCCTAAGAACGAAAAATCTTTGGCATTACGGACCCATTGCCAGACCAGTGGTTGGAGCCTTACGGAACAGGACCCGTTTAATAATGTGGCCCGTACGACCATAGAAGCAGCTGCGGCGGTTTTTGGTGGCACGCAGAGTTTGCACACCAACGCCTTGGACGAGGCCATTGCCTTACCAACGGATTTCTCCGCACGAATAGCACGGGAGACCCAAATATACCTGCAAGAAGAAACCAAAATAACCAAGACTGTGGATCCCTGGGCGGGCAGTTATTATGTGGAGACCTTGACCCAACAAATTGCCCATAAAGCATGGGAATTAATGGATGAGGTAGAAGATTTGGGGGGAATGACAAAGGCCATTGAAGCCGGAATTCCCAAAATGCGTATCGAAGAGGCGGCTGCAAGAAAACAGGCGCGCTTGGATAGTGGTCAGGATGTTTTGGTAGGGGTAAATAAATACAGACTAGAAGAAGAGGACGAGCTACAGATATTGGAAGTAGACAATCAAGCGGTGCGTAAAGAGCAAGTAGAACGATTGGAAGCTATAAAGCGAGATAGGGACAGTAAATCAGTGGAAACTTGCTTGCAGCAGCTAACGCTGGCAGCCAAAAATAAAATATCGGGTAGTGGAGCTACGGATAATTTGTTAGCTTTAGCTGTAGAAGCTGCAAGAGCCAGAGCAACTTTGGGAGAAATCAGTGATGCCCTAGAAGTCGCTTTTGGGCGGCACAAGGCCGAAATAAAATCATTTACAGGAGTGTATTCAAAAGCCATAAAGGACGACAGTAGTTTTAAGAAAGCACAAGTGCTTGCCGACACCTTTGCAGAACAAGATGGCCGTAGGCCACGTATTATGATTGCAAAGATGGGTCAGGACGGTCACGACCGTGGCGCCAAAGTTGTAGCTACAGGATATGCAGATTTAGGTTTTGATGTGGATATTGGTCCGTTATTTCAGACGCCACAAGAAGCCGCCAAACAAGCGGTTGAGAACGATGTGCATATTCTTGGTGTTTCTTCCTTGGCGGCAGGTCATAAAACCTTGGTGCCGGCCGTGATAGAAGAGCTGAAAAAATACGGTCGTGAAGATATAATGGTCATTGTTGGGGGAGTCGTGCCCAAACAGGATTACCAATTTCTATTTGACGCCGGGGCTACTGCAGTATTTGGACCGGGGACCAAAATCAGCGAAGCTGCAATTGAAATATTAGAAATGTTGATGGCGTAATTTTTGTGCTAGATGCGCTAAAAAAATCATTCAATAAAATAGTAATAGTAGTGGTGGAGTAGTACTTAATTACTTAACAGGGAAGTGATTGTAAAATAAACTAAATCAAGAGATTGCCCGCCAATTGCTTTAGTATGATTTCGGATAGTTTGGCTTGAAATTTCGCATTGCTAAAACGAACCTTGGCGGTGATATAATTTAATTGGGCCGTCCGGAACTCAATGGTAGGGATAATTCCAATTCGATATTTTTCAACAGTGATGTCCAAATTTTCTTTAGCGATGGATTCATTTTTACCTTCCAGTTCAATGAGACTAATATTGGTTAAATACGTTTGATAGGTTGTCGCGAGCATGGATAATAATTCCTGTTCTTGTTCTTCAATGGCTACTTTGGCGTTTTGTACCGCTATCTTACCTATTTTTTCATTACGATTTTGATTAAATCCATCAAAAAGATTTAAGGTGGCTCCAAGTCCATAGTTAAAACCTTGTGATTCCGAAAGTACATTAAAGCCAAGGCTCGTCTCTGAACTTCGAATACTATACCCTGTCGAAGCAAAAATGGTTGGGTATCGAGCGGCTTTTATCTGTTTTAGCTGAAGTTCGCTTATTCTTTTCCCTATTCTTTGGGCATTTAATTGTGGATTATTCGTTACTACTTCTGACTCCAACTTAGGCAATAAGAGGCTTTCGTCTACGAAAATTTCAGGGATTACCTCAAAATCCAATTTTAAATCGCGCGCCAATTGTTGGTTTAATTGCGTCTTTGTATTCGCATATAATTCTTTTTGACGTTGCATTAGAGTTTCATCGGTATTTAAATCAACCTGCGCATTGAGCACTTCCAATTTAGACGCTTTTCCGATTAAAAATCTATTTTGTGCTAGTTCAACCCTTTGCTTAGAAATTATGATGGTGCTATCCAGTGCCGCAAGCTGTTGCTGTTGCTGCACAAGGTCATAATAGATGATCATGACTTCCCCGACCTTGGTCAATACGACCTGTTTTAATTCTGCTTCCCCTAATTTTTGGGTTTCTTTCAGTTCCTTAAAGTTTGCGAACATTCGTAAACCGTCAAAAAGGGTCCAATCCATGGCCACGCCATAATTTAAAACATCGTTTCTAGCGTTATCTTGCTCAACTTGCGTTCCGTCCAATCGTGTTTGAGAAAGATTTTGAACGCTTCTGTTGTCCGTAATAGTCGCTCCTAGACTTGGGAGCATTCCAGCAAATCCAGGACTCACAGAAACCGAATCAATTTTTAGATTATTGGCCGCTGTAATGATTTGGTAATTGTTTTCAATAGCTGTTTTAACGGCATCTTGGACAGTGAGTACTTCTTGGCCAAACGTATGGGATACCATTAGAAAGAAAGAAAAACGTATAAGGTTGCTATACTTCATTTTAATAGGTTTCAAGCGCCTTAAATTCTGGTCGTTCCACTTTTTCTCTAGACCAAAGCATATAAAGCGAAGGAATGATAAATAGGGTAAGTACCAAGGAAAACAAGGTGCCTCCGATGATTACCACACCCATCCCTATTCTACTTGTCGATGCTGCACCTAAGGACAAAGCTATGGGCAACGCCCCTAGGGCTATGGTTAAACTCGTCATTAGTATGGGACGTAATCTAGACTCGGATGCTTCTAAGATGGCAGCTCTCTTTTCCAATCCCTGTTCACGTAGTTGGTTGGCAAATTCAACAATTAATATTCCGTTTTTGGTCACAAGGCCAATTAACATAATGGTACCAATTTGACTGAATATATTCCAAGATTGTCCAAATAACCAAAGTGAAACCAAAGCGCCGGCAACAGCCATGGGTACGGTTAAAATGATAATAAAGGGATCAATGAAACTTTCGAACTGGGCAGCTAAAATCAAAAATATCAGCAATAATGCGAGTCCAAAGGCAAATAAAGTATTAGATCCGCTTTCAACGAAATCTCTGGATTCACCACCCAAATCGGTCGTAAAGGAATCATCCAAGACCTTTTCCTTGATCCGTTCCATCGCATTTATACCATCATTAATCGTTTTGCCAGGAGCTAAATTTGCGGATACGGTAGCGGACATATACCTATTGTTGTGATACAATTGTGGAGGGCTGCTGTGTTCCGTAGTTTGTACAAGGTTATCCAACTGAATAAGTAAACCATCCTTATTTTTGACAAAAATGGAGGTCAAATCCATAGGTGAGTTTCTATCTTCCTTGTCAAACTGACCAATGACTTGATACTGTTTCCCGTTCATTAAGAAATAGCCAAATCGTTGTCCACTTAATGACAATTGGAGCGTTTGTGCAACATCAATTACCGAAACCCCTAAACTTTCTGCCTTTTCGCGATCAATGGTCACGTATATTTCTGGTTTGTCAAATTTCAAATTTACATCCACAAAGGAAAAGGTTTCATCCTTTTCCGCTTCTGCCATGAAAATGGGGATATTTTCTTCTAGTTTTTCAAAGTTTTGAGCCTGAATAATGAACTGAATGGGAGGGCCGCCCCTTCTATTTACCGAAATTGTAGGCCTTTCGGACACGTTGGATTTACCTCCAACATAGGACTTTGCCCACCTTCCAAGATCTTGGGCAATTTCGTTTTGGGAACGGTTTCTTTCACTTGGCTCAACCAGTGCTATATTCGCCCTACCACTATTAACTGAAGAAGATCCAAATCCTGGGGAGGTAAGTACCAAACTCACTTTCTTTTCTGGTACGGAATCATTGATCAGTTCCGTAATATCCGTCATTAAACGGTCCATATACTCATAGGAAGATCCCTCAGGGGCGTTTACGTTTAGGCGTACAAAACTCCGGTCGTCATAAGGAGCGGTTTCCTTTGGTAATAAAATATAGAATAGCGCAATTAGTCCTAAACAGCCTGCTAAAATCGGAAAACTTAACCATTTCCGTTTCATGAAAATCCGTAAGGATTCTGCATAGGAATGGTTCATTTTTAAAAAGTACTTTTCCGTAAAATAATAAAACTTGGATTGTTTTTGTTTACCAGGCTTAATTAGATAGGCATTAAGCATTGGAGTCAATGACAAGGATACAAAGGCCGATACTAAAACGGCCCCACCAAGCACCACACCAAATTCTCGGAATAACCTGCCCACAAAGCCTTCCAGAAATATAACGGGAAGAAAAACAGCCGCCAAGGTGATAGAAATGGATATTACGGCAAAAAATATCTCATTGGAACCTTTAATTGCCGCTTCAATGGGACTCATGCCTTCCTCTACTTTTTTATAGATATTTTCCGTAACCACAATACCGTCATCCACTACGAGTCCGGTGGCCAATACAATGGCTAAGAGAGTCAATACATTTATTGAGTAACCAAATAACCACATAATGAAAAAAGTGGCAATCAGGGAAACAGGAATATCGATCAACGGTCTTAAGGCCATAGACCAGTTTCTAAAGAAGACGAAAATCACCAAGATGACCAAAATAATAGAAATCAATAAGGTTTCGGCCACTTCGGTAACCGCTTTTCGAACAAAAACGGTGTCATCTATAACTACATTTAGCTTAAAACCTTCCGGTAGATCCTTTTTTAGCTTTTCGTATTCTTCGTAAAACGCATCGGCTATCTCTAAATAATTGGTGCCAGGTTGCGGTACCACTGCCGTAGCAACCATGGGCTGGCCTGAGTCGCTCATTTTAGTTTCCATGTTCTCTCCTTCCAGAGATGCATTTCCAATATCGCTTAGCCGAACCAATTTTTCTCCATCGGCCATAATAATGATATTATTAAATTGCTCCTCAGTGTTGAGGTTGCCTATTGTTTTAACCGTTAATTCGGTATTCTCTCCGGTTAATTTTCCCGAGGGCAATTCTACATTTTGTGCTAGTAAAGCAGAGCGAACATCGCCAACCGTAAGACCGTAAGATGCCAATTTTAAGGGGTCTATCCACAACCGCATGGCATATCTGCGCTGCCCCCATATTTGGACACTGCTCACTCCTGGAATGGTTTCGATGCGTTGTGCAATCACATTTTCGGCATAGTCCGAAAGCTCTAAAATATTCTTGCCATCGCTCTGCACGGTCATGGAGAGAATTCGTTGGGCATCTGCATCTGATTTTGAAACTACCGGTGGTGCATCTAAATCATCGGGAAGACTTCTTACGGCTTGGGATACTTTATCCCTAACATCATTGGCGGCGTCTTCTAAGTTTTTGTCCAGATTAAATTCTATACTGATGGAACTTGAACCTTGAACACTGGAAGAAGTGATATTACGAATACCATCAATAGAATTAATGGCTTTTTCCAGTGGTTCGGTAATTTGTGATTCAATGATGTCCGCATTGGCACCGGAGTAATTGGTACGAACGGATACTTGGGCCGGATCAATGGATGGGAACTCGCGTACCCCTAAATACGTGTACCCGATAATTCCGAATAAAACAATGGAGAGATTCATCACAATGGTCAGAACCGGACGCTTTATACTTAAAGTAGATAAATTCATTATTCGGCGGGAATGGTTTTAGATTCTTCAAAAGTGATGTTGACCGGTGTTCCATCCTTCAAGGACATTACCCCATAGGTTAAAATAGTATCGCCAGCTTTTAACCCGGACAAGACGCGTACCTCATTGCCGGTACGGGCACCAATTTCAACAGCTATCTCTTTTGCCTTTCCTTGTTCCGAAATAAAAATTTTTTTTCCGTTTTGTACCGGAATCAAGGATTCTGAGGGCACCATTAAAGCGTCATCAATACTTTCTAAGGGCAATCTTATGTTGGCATAGGTTCCTGGATATAACTTGCCATCCAAATTTTCTGCTATCGCCCTCATTTTTAGTGTTCGTGTAGCAATTTCAACTTCAGGTTCAATAGCATACACTTTTGCTTCATGTTCTTCTTTTGAACCTGAAGTTGTAAACGTTAAATCTGACCCTATCGAAATTTGTGAACTATACTTTTCCGGAACAGAAAATGTAATTTTTAATTGACTGGTATTTACCAATTTGGCAATGGGTGTAACAGGGGTTACATAGGTGCCTCTGGATATGGAGCGCAAGCCGATCGTGCCAGAAAAAGGTGCCCTGACAACTGTTTTGGAAAGTTGTGCGGATATGAGTTGTGATTCTGCCCTAGCAGATTGAAAATCTGCACTTGCAATTTCATACTCTTCTTGACTTATGGCCTGCTTTTCTAAAAGTAGTTTTGCTCTTCTTTCATTTTCAGAAGCTAATTTTTGGGCGGTCTCCACTTTGGATAATTGTGCTTGTAGCTCAATGTCGTTTACTTTGAACAAAATTTGCCCTTGGGAAACCTTGCTACCTTCCTTAAAATTAAGACGCTCTACCACTCCCGAAACCTCGCTCCGTATTTCTATTTGCTCATTGGCCTCTATGGTTCCGGAAAGCGAAATATTATCGTTAAATTTTTGGGGATGTAATACCATACCTTTTACCGTGGTAGCTTTAACAACATCACCTAAAGGTTTTTTTGCTCCTGTTTCGTTATTTGCGCTAATACGGTAAAAAATTAAAACGCCTAATCCTAAAATGAGTAGACTATAGACAATGTATTTTACTTTCATAGAATTATTAGGCAATAAATGAGATAATCAATCTATTCGATTAGCTTCAAATTTAATCCTTCCTACTAATTTTAAGTGTATATTATCGTTTATTTAACAGGCTATAAAAGAATGTTTTTTGATTTATTAAATCGGTTATTTTCAACTAAGGAAAGTAAATCACTTATCGTTAAAATTTAAAGGTCCTGAATGAAAATTGAATTGGGTGATAGCAAAAAAGGAAGCTAAAAAGACATTTGTTTTATAAATGTGTTGTTAGCTTCCCTTAATAAATCTTAGTAATTAGTTTGGAACAGGAGTTTAAGCCGTTGCCATTTCTATGTCACTTTTTCTATTTTTCATCCAAAAATAGAGTATGGTAAATAGAACGATAAGTATCGCTGGAAAAAGCACCATGGTTCCCAATGTAGCCTGTCCTGAAACCAGTTCCAACTCGTCTCCGGTATAACCTGCAGCCATAGCTGCTGCTTTATCGGAGTCAATCCATCCACCTATTATCGGTTGAAATATGGATGAGGAAAACATTCCTATAGCCCCTACGATAGACATGCCCAAAGCACCACTTTTGGGAACTTTTGTAGCTACTAGCCCTATCATGTTGGGCCAAAAATAGGCAATACCCAAGGCAAAAATAATTGCTGCCACGTAAGCCATTGCCCCGGTCTGTGTACTGAACAGGTAAATACCAATAGTCGCCAGTATTGCCGAACCTAATAGCACCCCGGTTTGGTCAAAACGTTTTACCATATCCCCTCCAAAATAACGTGCAACAGCCATAAGACCAGCTGTTAATGCCAATACCAAGGTTGGTTGTGCGCCACTTTTAGATAGAATGAGCCCGACCCATTGGTTGGGACCAAATTCGGAGATAGCGGTCAAGGCCATACAAATACCGATAAACAAGAATAGGGGCGTAACTAGAGATTTCATGTTACTTCCAAGGGTAGCAGCTTCTTGTATTTTTGCTTTTGGCCAATCTTGCCCAAAAAATAAATAGGCGTAAATTAAAGTAGGAATTAGTAATAACCACATTTGACTTTGACCCATAATCCCAAAATCCGTCATGAAACCTGATATTAAACTTCCAATAGCTATACCGCCTGGAAACCACATATGAAAACGGTTCAACATCTTGCTCATTCGCGTCCCTTCATAAGCGTCCGCAATCATGGGATTACAGGCGGCCTCGGTACATCCGTTACCTAAACCTATTAAAAGATTGGCAATTAACAGACCTATGTAATTACCTGAAAAAATTAATAGAATAATACCTACTGCATGTGCAAAAAAGGCGAATTGCATAATGGCTTTTCCACCTACCTTGTGATAAATAAGACCTCCAATAACCATGGAAATCGGAAAACCTAAAAACCACATTGAGGTAATGAGTCCAGTTTGACTTGCCGTTAACTCTAGTTCGGTTTTGAGTTGGTCTAAAATTCCTGCCGCAATCGCAAAAGAGAACGCAGTTGTTATCAGCGCAAAACAACTGGCATAAAACAACCTATTCGCATTTACCTTTGAATTTTCCATATTAAATTGATTTTAGTGGTTCGGTTAATATGCTAATCTAATAAAAATGAAATTATTTTTGGTGTTTTTTGGTTAAATCCTATGCTTAAGGGTATAAGGTTAACATATTGTCATATTTTTATGAGGAATCTATAATCTTACATTCAAATACAATACAATACAATACAATATGAAACACTTTCTATTTGCACTGATTTCCTTCCTTTTAATATCCTGTGGTACAGAATTGAACAGAGACCTTAAACAGGAAGTTGTTGAGGAAGCGTCCAAAACTATTCCCAGTGGTTACGATCCTAACGCTAAGCTCGGGGATTTGAACATTTCACTACGAGATCAGGGAACTCCCGTTGCTAATTATGTACATGCGGTACGAACGGGAAATCTCATTTTCTTGGCTGGTAAAGGACCTAAGCAGGCGAACGGAGAGAATGTGGTTGGTAAATTAGGAGCAGATCTAAGTGTTGAAGAAGGGTATGCCGCTGCAAGGGAAGTTGGCATTAATCAACTATCCGTTTTGAAAGCAGAATTAGGAAATCTAAACAAAGTTAAAAGGATCGTAAAGGTAAATGGTATGGTCAATGCAGTCCCGGAATTCACGGATCAATCCAAGGTCATTAATGGGTACTCTGACCTTATGGTAGCGGTTTTCGGTGATGCAGGAAAACATGCAAGAGCTGCGGTTGGTATGGGTTCTTTGCCCGGGAACATGGCGGTAGAGGTAGAGATGATTGTTGAGGTGTATGAGTAGCCGAACTCAAACTCAAATACAAATTCAAGCTCAAGTTCAAGCTCAAGAGTCAAGCTCAAACACAAATACTAATGCAATAGTGAAATAAAAGTTTAAGACCGTCTGCGGTAGTAGGGTTCAAGTTTGAAAATTAAATACAAATTCACGCTAGGTTGGCCTGTAGTTAGTTACTATTTTTGATAGCCTGTGTGGCCATTTCTTCACATAAATGGCATATTTATATTTCAGAATAATGTATTTCGCAAATTTAGAATATGAAATTTTCTTCAAAGTCCTATATAAGGTGTTGAAATTTCCAGAATGCTGATTA
>CAYGUY010000040.1:0-3997 GCA_964353165.1 uncultured Maribacter sp. | reverse complement strand
ACTAAATCCTTTAATTAAAACCAAAAGAAGGTTTTAAATGGTTTCAAGCCTAAAACAAGTTTAGTTTTTCTTGTTGGTAGGCTATTTGTAGTTAAATTTCTATGCTAACTAGACTATACCATACCAGTAGCAGAATGTTAAAAACATATCGTTTAGTATTTGTGCTCTTTTTTTTGGGTTGTAATTTTTGTTTTTTACAAGCGCTAGCGCAAGAAAATTATGATTTTCAGCATATAAGAAACGGTATGCCACAGAACTCGGCGACCGTTTTATTCGAGGACAGTCTGGGTTTTCTGTGGGTTGGAACGCCAACAGGACTCAATAAATACAACGGCCGGAACTTTGAACTCTTTGAAAAGGAACAGGACAGTTTCACCAATGGCTACATCAATGCCCTTTATGAGGCGCAATCAGATTTATACATTGGCACGAATCAAGGACTAAGTTTTTATGACCGCAGATTAAACTTTATTAAGCCTTTTGAATTTAAGCAGCCGGCAAAATCATTGGAATCCAAAAATTTTAGGGCTATAGCCAAAACGGATAGTTTACTTTGGTTAGGTACTTATGCACATGGTCTGTATAGATATAATATGGAGACCGGAGCGGTTAAACAGTTCTTGGTAAACGAAGAATTGGTAATAAACAAAGCGGCGGATAACCTCATATTAAAAATTATTCCCTTATCTGGTAAGCGATTGTTGGTGATTTCCAGTTCCAGTATTTTTGTAATGGATCGTGAGCTTAATCTTTTAAAAACCCTTCCATCGGACGAATTTCTAAATGTTGCTTATCAGTCGGGCGGGGATAGTTTTTTGATCGGTACCGGTAATGGCTCACTTATTCAACTTTCCGTACGGCCTGATTCGGAAATGCAGATAAGTAAAAGAAGTATTAGTCCGGGCTTTCCCATTTTAGCATTGTCTAAAGATGAGGATAATACCATTTGGATAGGCACGGAAAATGACGGATTATATATGTACTCCGAACAAGCGGATGTGTTAAGACATTTTGAACCAAACCCCATTTTTACAAGTTCTATTTCCAGTAATTCTATATGGTCCTTACTAAAGACACGGAACAACGTTATGTGGATGGCTCCTTTCAAAAAAGGACTTAGTTTTTATGATTCGGAATTCCACAAGTTTAAACATATTACTACCCAGCCATTACTTTCAAATACATTGAGCAATTCAATCATTAATTGTTTTAGTGAGGATTCCGATGGTAATCTTTGGATCGGGACAGATGGTGGGGGGTTAGACCATTGGAACAGGAATACAGGTGCTTTTGATAATTATTCCTTGGTGAGCGGTAACTTTGGAAGCAACGTTATTCTTTCCTTGTTACAGGTAGATAGCGATGAATTATGGGCGGGAACTTGGTCCAACGGCGTAGTTATTTTTGACCCCAAGCGCAAAACCTATGAGAACTGGAATACGACAAATTCATTTTTATTGTCCGATAATATTTCAGATTTATTGCAGGATAGTAAAGGGCGTATCTGGATGGTAAACTTGTTCGGCGGAGTACAAATTTACGACCCTAAGACCAAAAAACACCAGAATATTGTTCTTAGGTCTGATATGGATGGTGCCGAAATAAGCACTGTTTATAAAATAATGGAGGATTCTGATGGTGTTATTTGGATTGGAACCCAGACCTCAGGTCTTTTACGATTACAGGAAAACGAGACCGGGTGGACTACTTTTCACTATTACAACACGGCTAAAAAACGAAAGCTGAGCAATGATTTTGTCAATGCTATTGTACAGGATATTGAAGGAACTGTTTGGGTGGCTACCCATAACGGATTAAATAAGTATAATAAAGAAACCGACACGTTTTCTTTTATCTCTAAATCGGATGGTCTTAATAACAATACGATCAAAGCCATCATAGACGATACTAAGGGAAGTCTTTGGTTAAGTAGTGACGCAGGTCTAACAAAATATAATAGCCTAACCAACGAAACTGTAAATTATATCAAAAAGGATGGCTTGCAAGCCAATGAGTTTAATCCCAGCGCCTCTTTCATTACAAGCGACGGAGAATATGTATTCGGTGGAATAAACGGCTTTAATATATTTAAGCCAGAAGACATAAAAAAGAGGACAGATGTCCCGGAACTATTCATATCAGAGCTACGAATATTCAATACTCCGGTATTGCCAAATGATGATTTTGGGATACTACAACAGGATATTAGTATGGTAGATTCCATTCAATTTAATTACGACCACTCCGTAATAGATTTTCGCTTTAACGCGCTTACTTTTAGACATCCGGAGGCTGTGCAATATGCTTATTTTCTAGAAGGTTTTGAGACAGATTGGAAAGATATGGGTAATAATCCGGAGGCGACTTACACCAATTTAAATCCGGGAACGTATACGTTACGGATAAAGTCCACCAATGGGGATGGTATCTGGGTAGATAATGAAAAGCAACTGCATGTGTATGTTAAGCCTCCTTTTTGGGATACCACTTGGTTTAGATTGCTCCTAATAACGTTTATATTGCTGATTATTTCACTAGTCTACTTTTTAAAGATGAGGCGAATCCAAAGAACGCAGCAAAATCTGGAGAGATTGATCGTAGAAAGAACAGCTGAGTTGGAATATCAAAAAGACAAACTAGTTGAGGTAGCGGACGAACTCGCTGTGAAAAACGAGGAAATACAGCGCTTTACCTTTGCCGTTTCCCATGATTTAAAGGGGCCATTGAACAATATTAAAATCATAACAGGTCTCATTCCTAAGGAGTTAGAGATGAAGACATCTTCCAATTTAAAGGAATACCTAAGATTTATAGATGGTTGCTACGATATCATGAACGAGCTCATAGCGGACATATCCAAAATTGCCAAACTAGGCAAAATCGAAAACAACAACGAGCTATTGAACACTAACGAAATCATAGGACTAGCGGGTACAATGATCAGCGGAAAGCTAGATATGCAAAAGACAGTACTTCACGTACAAGATGACTTACCGACAATTTATGGCGACCGAAATAGAATGATACAAGTCTTTGGTAATTTTTTGGATAATGCGGTAAAATACATGGGAAATCAGCCAAACCCGGAAATAAGTATTTCTTGTGAGAGCAAAGATGGGTTTAATACCTTTCTAATAAAAGACAATGGCTTAGGATTGAACGAGCAGGCATTGACCAAAATCTTTACCCCTTTTGAACGTTTTCATGCCAAGGTTAAAGGCACCGGACTCGGATTATATATGATACAGCAAATCGCCAATTCGCACGGTGGCCAAATTAAGGTCGTATCCGGTGGAGAGGGAAAAGGTTCCACTTTTAAGCTTATACTGCCAAAAGTGGTAATGAACAAATAATGTCTTCACTTGAATCTTCTTGTGGCATTTCTGACTTTGGTGTTCCGTTTGGGAACCTAATACAGTTGTAATGCGTTTTCTCCCAATTACATTACACGCCAAATAAGGCATGGGAAAACTAAAAGGGATACATTGATGAAGTGTATCCCTTTTTTAATTTGACCTTGATTAAAGGCAAAGTGAAGGTCTTGACCACCGTATCCGCTTACTTTCTTGTTGTTGAGAAAAGAAAATAAACTTTCTAGATGTTTTTGGA
The DNA here is from genome assembly GCA_964353165.1 of uncultured Maribacter sp. Classification (GTDB taxonomy): domain Bacteria; phylum Bacteroidota; class Bacteroidia; order Flavobacteriales; family Flavobacteriaceae; genus Maribacter. Next base: position 388 of record CAYGUY010000040.1, on the reverse strand, counting down.
TTATGATTGATGAAAGTGTTCATGATTGATGTTTTTTGATACTGAAACGAGTTCAGCATATATTGATGTGTTGTTCAAATCGTGATTAGCGATTAAAATGTCGGTAACTTGCCCATTGTGCTCTTTTACTTTTACTAAAGGATGAAAAGTACTGTCCTGTTTTTGATTCTGTTGCCGTTGCTGAGATTGATGCTTTCATGTTGTTTGTTTTTTTAGATTGATGATTGTTTTTTGATGCTACTGAAACGAGTTCAGCACAGGTTGATGTGTTGTTTAAACCGTGATTAGCGATTAAAGTGTCTGTACCCCGCCCATTGTGCTCTTTTGCTTTTGCTAAAGGATGAAAAGTACTGTCCTGTTTTTGATTCTGTTGCTGTTGCTGAGATGG
>CAYGUY010000039.1:29328-34435 GCA_964353165.1 uncultured Maribacter sp. | reverse complement strand
ACGATTTTGGCACGTTCCATAAAATAGGATTCGAATCGTTTTAGTTTTGGAGCTAAATTTTCAGAGTACAGCACATATTGACATTTTAGAATGCTCTGTGTAACCGATAGAATAGCACTCGATTCCATTTTCTGAATTAAAAAATCTGCATCGTCTACGCTAAAAAGCTTCAATTGAGATGTGCTGACACCATTCAACAGAAACAATTTATTCATGGTCTTTGGTGTGGAAATCAAAATATCTACTCCTTCGAATATTTCCGATTTTTGGATATCGATATGCAGTTCCTCATATCCAACATAGACTCGAATATTACTATACTTGGTGAATTTTAAAAAGACGTCGTATAGCTCTAGCGCTTTGGTTTTATTTTCTACGATAACAACTGCTCTAGGGGCATTTCCTTCTGCCTTAAAACCTATACTTTGTAATGTCGTCAGAATAAGTGCGGTTGTCTTTCCTGCATCCTTTGCTGCTACACAATACGTATTCGCACCGCTTTTTACCACAGGGATGGCCTTTTTTTGAAACGATGTTGGGGCTGAAATGCCCGATCGTTCCATGGCTTCAAGCAGTTCTGGATGTAATTTTTTAAAAGGCATAGGCTTATTTTATATGTATTGATATTGTTGAAGCGAATTGATTATTATTTGCAAAGATACTAAGTTGGCCCGGTTGTGAACTTTGTGTCACAGATTTCAGCTCTTACACGTTTTAGAGTTATGATACCTGATTTAGTTTCAGTAGCTACGACCTATTAATTCGCTTTTTGGTTTAGTACCCTATTTATAGCAAGTCTAAGGCGATATAAACAATTGAAAAATCCGACATCTATCTTAAAGATAAACAGGCGTACAAGTCCTGAATTTTAACTATTTTTAAAGGCAACTTAAAACCGGAACACCTTATGAAAAATCTGTATCTATCCTGTTTTCTTTTGGTATTTAGCGTAATGTTAATCGCCCAAGAAGACACTAACATTCTTGAACGAATGGAGGAAATTGCCATTATTGACCAAAAAGTTATGATGCCCATGCGAGATGGTGTTCGATTGGCAACAGATATTTATCGACCCAAAACCGATGAAAAAGTACCTATTATTTTCTCAAGAACACCTTATAATTTTAACTCTTGGGGTGATGGAGAACAAAAGACAAGAACCGTTGAAAGAGCCTATGAGGCTGTAAAACGGGGATATGCCTATGTTGTGCAGAACGAACGAGGACGTTATTTTTCTGAGGGGGAATGGGATATTTTAGGTGTTCCGCTTACCGACGGTTATGATGCATTTAGTTGGATGAAAGACCAGACATGGTCTAATGGTAAAATTGGAACCTATGGCTGTTCCAGTACAGCAGAATGGCAAATGGCCGTAGCTGCCTTAGATCATCCGTCGCATGCGGCAATGGTGCCCCAGGGTTTTGGTGCAGGTGTAGGGCGAGTGGGAGACATAATGGAACAAGGCAACTGGTATAGGGGAGGAGCTGAGCAATTGTTGTTTTTTTCGTGGTTGTATGGTGTGGAACACGACAAATTCAAACCAAGGATACCGGAGGGCGCTACGCAGGAAGACTTGATCCGTATCTCCAGGTTTTACGACCTGGCACCAGAAAATCCACCCGTAGATATGGCGGAAGCGTTAAGCCATTTACCCATACAGGATATTTTGAAGAACATTAATGGGAAAAAGGAGATTTTTGATAAAATGGTACGGCGTAAGCCCAATGATCTGGATTGGTTTACAGGTGGTATCTATCATGACGATATGGAAATTCCTATGCCTAGTTTCTGGTTTGCTTCGTGGTATGATGTAAGTATTACACCGAATCTTAGTCTTTTCAACCATGTACATAACAACGCAAAGGATGCCGATGTACGGGATAACCAATATTTAGTGATTGCGCCTACGTTACATTGCGCATATACAAGAGCTACCGAGAATACGATTGTTGGTGAACGCAGTGTTGGAGATGCCCGCTTAAACTATGACGAGCAAATCTATGCGTGGTGGGATCTCTGGTTAAAGGGTGAAGCGAACGACTTTAAGGAAAAAACACCTCGTGTACAATATTATACGATGGGTAGCAACAAATGGCAGGCGGCAGAACAATGGCCACCTAAGGATAGTAAAATAACCACATATTATTTAAACAGCGATGGAAACGCCAATACATTGAATGGCAGCGGAACGCTTTCTGCCAAAAGGCCGTCCAAGGACAATCCGGACACCATTGTCTATGACCCAATGAATCCGGTAACCTCTTATGGCGGTAATGTGTGTTGTACCGGAAATGCAGTAAAAGGTGGGGCTTTTGACCAACAAATAATGGAAGAACGTGACGATATTTTAGTCTACACTAGCGACGTATTAAAAGAAGGAGTTGAAATAACAGGTTTTATTGAATCTACCTTATTTCTTTCTTCCGATGTTAAGGACACGGATGTAACCTTAAAAATTATTGATGTTTATCCCGATGGTCGTGCCTATAACCTAGATGAAACCATACAGCGCGTTCGTTACCGTGAAGGTTACGATAAGGAAGTCTTTATGGAAGAAGGAAAAGTGTACAAAGTAGATTTAACACCGATGGCTACCAGTAACTATTTTGAAAAGGGCCACCGTATCCGTATAGAAGTATCCAGCAGTAACTTTCCAAGATTTGCTCGAAATTTAAATACTGGTGGTAACAATTATGACGAAGCTGAAGGTATTGTGGCTACCAACAATATTCATCATTCCAAAGCATATCCATCACATATTAAATTACCTATTAAAAAATAGATGATAGTATAATTTCTAAAAAAGCCTTGTTTTCAGTAATATGAAAACAAGGCTTTTTAAATTATTGGGAGAATACTTTAATTCTGCTGCTATACACTGCACTAGTATCTAATATTTTTAAAAATATTTATGAAACGGGAATTTTAAGCAAAATTAATCGAATAGGTCTGAAGAGAGATAACGGTCACCACGATCGCAAATAATGGAAACGATTACACCACTATCAAGTTTTTCTGCAAGTCGTAGTGCAACCGTTGTAGCACCACCGCTACTCATTCCAGAAAAAATACCTTCTTCTTTGGCGAGACGTTTAGCCATTATACGTGCATCGTTCTCACTTACTTCCAAAATGGAATCCACTTTTTTAGCATCGAATATTTTAGGCAAATATTCCTTAGGCCATTTCCGGATTCCAGGAATTTTAGAATCGTCTGTAGGTTGTACTCCAACAATTTGGATATGAGGATTCTGTTCTTTCAAATAGGTAGATGTTCCCATAATGGTGCCAGTGGTACCCATAGAACTTACAAAATGGGTTACAGTGCCTTCTGTATCTCTCCAGATTTCAGGCCCTGTTGTTTTATAATGCGCTTTCCAATTGTCTGGATTAGCAAATTGATTGACTGCTATAAATCCATCATTTACCACTTTTGCCTCGGCGTAATCCCTAGCACCTTCTATACCAATTTCAGCTGGGGTAAGGGTTACTTTTGCACCGTAGGCACGCATAGTTTGTACACGTTCTATCGTAGAATTTTCTGGCATTACCAGTTCAATATCCAAACCGTAAACCCCTGCGATCATCGCTAGCGCAATTCCGGTATTACCACTCGTTGCCTCAATTAACTTGTCCGTAGTCTTGATACGACCACTTTCTAGTCCACCTTTAATCATATTCAAGGCAGCACGATCTTTTACGCTACCACCGGGGTTGTGTCCCTCCAATTTAAAGAATAAGGTAACATTTGGATTTGTATTTAAAACACGAGAGGCCACCAAGGGCGTATTACCAATTAAATCTACTAGTGTATTAGGCATTGGAAAGGGTTTTTATCTTTATTTCTGGAGTATGAAAAACGGTTGAGTCCGCAGGTACGGATGCGGTTAACCAAGCATTTCCACCAATAATGCTATTGGCGCCAATAACGGTATTACCTCCTAAAATAGTGGCATTTGCATATACTGTAACATTATTCTCTATTGTCGGGTGTCGCTTGGTTTTTTGTAAATGCTTTGCAACATAGAGTCCACCTAGTGTTACTCCTTGGTAAATTTTCACATGATCCTTAATAATAGCGGTTTCGCCAATTACAACACCAGTACCATGATCAATATGAAAGGAATTTCCAATTTGCGCACCTGGATTTATATCTACCCCTGTTTGCCTATGCGCATATTCAGTCATAAGCCTAGGAACTAATGGGAAACCAATGGAGTACAGCTCGTGTGCCAGTCTATAGATGGCAATAGCATAAAAACCGGGATAAGCCATGTACACTTCTTCTATGGATAAGGAAGCAGGGTCACAGTTCACCGTGGCTTCCGCATCCTTATTAAGTTTTTCTAGAATTTCCGGTAGCTTATTTATATAGTTATCCCATACTTTTTTACAGGGCTTTTCACTTTCCCAACAGGCTAGTGTTACCAATTCGTCGAACAAAAGCTCTAAAACGCTTAGATTGTCTTCTACGTTCGTTTCAATATCAAATAGCATGTAAAAGAGCGTATCCGTGAAATTTTCTGTTTGTCTTTTCAATCGAAATCTCAAATTAGGCTGCTTCTTGTGCTCTTTTATCTTATCTATAATTGATTTGTGTTCCATGCTTTTGGTTTGAGTTCCAAAATTAACCATTAAATCAAAAGCGCTTTATGACAATTGGTTAACTTTAGCTTAAAATAACAACCCATAAGTCGCATGTTACAGCCCGTAATTACCAAAAACACCTTACAATTTTTAAACGAACTCAAAAAAAATAATAACAGGGATTGGTTTACGGAGCATAAGGCCACATTTAAGAAGCATGAAAAGGAAGTTAAAACGTTTTTAAATTCGGTCACAGAACTGGTTCGTAGCCATGATGAAATTGAAAAACTTAAGGTTTTTCGCATTTATCGGGATATTCGTTTTTCAAAGGATAAGACACCCTATAAGCATAACTTTTCCGGTTCTTTATCCCGATCGGGAAAAGAGCGCCGTGGTGGTTATTACATTCACATCCAACCCCAAGGTAGCTTTATTGCAACGGGATTTTGGAATCCAGAAAAAGAGGACCTTCTAAGAATACGAAAGGAGTGGGAGGTCGATGCCTCGGATTTACGTAAGAT
>CAYGUY010000039.1:0-29228 GCA_964353165.1 uncultured Maribacter sp. | reverse complement strand
ACCTTCTAAGAATACGAAAGGAGTGGGAGGTCGATGCCTCGGATTTACGTAAGATTATCAACGATACTAGCTTTAAAGATGTATGGGGTAATCTGGCTGGAGAAGAGCTAAAGACCGCTCCTAAAGGTTTTGGTAAAGAAGATTCCAATATTGACCTTATTCGCAAGAAGCAGTTCATTTTTGTTAAAAACTTTACCGATGCTCAAGTAACGTCAGCGAACTTCGCTGAAGCTATAAACGAATCCTTTGTTGCCATCCGTCCTTATTTTGATTTAATGAGTACCATTCTTACGACCAACCTTAATGGAGAATCCCTATTGGATGACGTTTGATTCTTCAAAGAATTGCAACTGATCTTGTAGACGTTTTATGGCCATGTTCATGATTCTTTTGTTTAAAGCCGAAGAGTTCATACTGTATTCCTTATATTCTTCCAACGTAAATTGTCCCAAAATAATACCTTTCAAACTATTTCGGAATTTAATATCCTTCTGAATTGCATTTGTTATGTAGTCAAGCCGGGCATCTTTTTTGAGCTCATGGAATCTGTTTTTACCTCTCACGATATACTTTTGGAAAGAAGCCAACAACAAATCGTTCTGTAATTTAAGGATGGGCCGCAGGGTTTGATTTTGAAAACGTTCCTCTTCACTGATATTAGGTAGTATTTTGGCAGCACTAACTACAGGTCTTATTTCCAAAAGTTTCAGCGATCTCTCGTTCATAGTGGTGTTTTTATAAAGATACCCAATAGTACGAGCGTGTTCTTTTTAATGACAGCAAGTTTTAAAATGTTTATAAACAATGGAACGGCTTTATCTTCCTATATAATTCTGCAATACACTTATTTTATGACCCTACGAGATGAAAATGGCCCCTATGTATAAATTTAAGACGTTTAAATTGATAAAAAGTAAGTCCATCAATTAGTAAATCATCACTAAAACAACAACCTATTTTAGGTTTTGGTAAATGTATAAAGTTATAGAACAGATAATATCCCTAACTTAAGTTTTAGGTCTAGTTTTACATTGTTAAAATAGCATCACTATGAGATTTCATACTAGAAAACTGGTAAAACCAGAAGACCTGAATTCCAATGGAACCCTGTTTGGTGGGAAAGTTCTAGCCTGGATAGACGAGGAAGCTGCCCTGTATACCATAGTGCAGTTAGAAAATGCAAAAATCGTTACCAAGTATATTTCGGAAATTAATTTTATGAGTGCAGCAAAGCAGGGAGATGTGGTGGAAATAGGCATCGAAGTCGTTAAATTCGGAAAAACCTCTTTGACATTAAACTGTGAGGTACGTAATAAAATGAACCATGAAACCATTATAACCGTTGACAATATCATCATGGTAAATCTTGGAGATAACGGAAAGCCTACACCCCATGGCAAAACAAAAGTAGAATACGTTAAGGACCGCTTAGCTTCTGTATAGGATTTCTAACCTTGCGCTAGAGTGTTAGCCACACTCTGGACCTCATCGAGAACTCTGAGTAAATTACCACTCCAGAGTTTCTGAATTTCTTCCTCCTTGTAGCCTCTTTTAACAAGTTCCAATGTTACATTAAAGGTTTCTGATGCATCCGACCATCCTTCGATGCCGCCGCCGCCGTCAAAATCGGAACTGATACCCACATGGTCTATTCCGATGAGCTTTACCATATAATCAATATGATCCACAAAATCCGCTACAGTAACACCTTGTGGAGCATCTGGCATTTTTGATACCATATCCTTTCCAATTTGAGTCACTTTTGGATAGTTTTCCATAAAGGCTTCTTTTTGGACGTCAGATAAACTACTGAATTGTGATCGCTCAAACCATTCTATACCCAGTGAATCCGACACTCTTTGATAAACTTCTTTCATATAAGCAGCTTTCTCTTCATGCTTTTCTGTATTCAAATAAGAACTAAAAGCAACGGTCTGTACTACACCGCCGTTTTCTTTCATTAACATAAGTTGTTCGTCATCTAAGTTCCTACTATGGTCGCAGAGGGCACGAGCAGAGGAGTGGGAAGCAATAATTGGTGCTTTGGATAAGGCTATCATTTGTTTCATGGCCAATTTGGAAGGATGAGAAACATCTATCATTATTCCAAGTCGGTTCATTTCTGCTACAGCACTTTTTCCTAAGTCACTTAAACCGTCATGAAGCCAGACCGAGTCTTTTTCTCCAGTATTCGAATCGGAGAATTGACTATGTCCGTTATGCGAAAGGGATATGTAACGTGCTCCTAAATCGTAATACTCTTTAAAACCGGATAGGTCTTCTCCAATAGGATAGGCGTTTTCTACCCCTATCATAGCTACTTTTTTACCAGCAGCAACAATACGCCTCACGTCATCAGAACTGTAAGCAAGTTCAATTTTTTCTGGCGCATATTCTTTGCATAACCGATGAATAGCCGCAAATTTATCCAAAGCATTTTCCTTTGCTTTTGCATAACCTTCACTTGATAAGGAGTCCTGACCTGTGTACACTATTAACCACGCAACATCTAATCCACCTTCTTCCATTTTTGGAAGATTTATTTGTGTATCAAGACGCTGGGTATAATTTACGGAGTCCGTGAAATTCTTTGTATTGATGTCGTCATGGGTATCCAGGGTTATCGTTCTTTCGTGGATTCCTTGGGCCAGTTCCTCAGTTGTTTCCATTACTGTAGTTTTCTTCTGATTACAGGAAAATAAGATTGATGCGATAATAATGTAGCCAATTACTTTCATACGTGTTTTTTTTAGACCTACAAATATGGCGGTTTCACAACAAAAAAGGAAGCCTAGCAAACATTTTATTGCCTAAGGCCCTCTAAAAAAGGAATTTTAGGTCAAATTATAGTAAAACACCCCTGAAAACTAGGAACATTAACCTATGTCCAAACTACAAACTAAAGATCTGTTAGGTCAACTTTCCGATTTAGAAACAACTTTAAACGGATTTTCTTTTGAAGAATTAAGTACAGAAGATGCAAAAGCATTAAAAAGTTCTTTCAATAGATTTAAATCGCAACTAAATAATCAAATATTCGGAACGGATAAATCTCAAGAAGATGCTGACGTTTCAAATAAGCCTGATTCTTCTGAAATATCTAGACAAGAGAACAAACTCATAGCTCATGTAAGCCATGAAATACGTACTCCTTTAAATGGTATTATTGGTTTTACCAATCTGCTTAGAGAAGATAATCTTACCGAAGGGCAATTAAAAAAAGTAGAAGCCATACAAACTGCTTCCTACAATTTAATGGAGGTTATAAATGAAGTTTTGGAATACTCTAAGCTTACCGCTGGTCTAGAGGATTTTGATAAAGTAGACTTTAATATGCATGCGTTAATAAAGGATGTTATGTTTCTTTGTCAAACGTTGATTGTAAATAAATCCGTAGCCCTAAAAATTGATATAGCACGGTCGGTTCCAAAAATACTCATTGGTGATCCATCAAAATTATCTCAAGTTTTACTTAATCTCATTGGTAATTCCATAAAGTTCGTAGAAAAAGGACATATTACCGTTTCCGTTAATTTAAAACAGCGTAAGAATGAAACCTTTACGTTACATTTTTCTGTGCAAGACACTGGTATTGGAATACCCAAAGAACAACTAGGAAATATATTTGAAAGTTATAAACAAGCTGAAAAAGATACGTTCCAGAAGTATGGTGGTTCCGGATTGGGTTTAAGCATAGTTAAGGAAATTGTTGAAAAACAAGGCGGCACCATAAATGTGTCAAGTACAGTAGGAGAAGGAACTACATTTGATTTTTTTATTCCGTTTAGTAAAGGTACCCTAATAAATATCCCTAAAAGTAAGCCTAAAACCATCAGTGCCTTAAAAGGTAAGAACCTTCTTGGGGGGACCAAAATATTGATTTTTGAGGATAATAAACTAAATCAACATTTGATTAGTGAGCAATTAAACATGTGGAACTGTATAACGTTTGTTACAGAAAACCAGAAAGAGGGCTTAGCTATTTTACGAACTAAAGAAATTGATATTGTGCTCATGGATCTTAAAATGCCAGAAATGAGTGGCTTCGAAATTTCTAGTAGCATACGTTCCTTAAATGATACAAAGCTAAGTCAAATTCCTATTATAGCGTTTAGCGCGGATTTTACTGCACAAGATCAAGAACGCTGTTATGAAGTAGGAATAAACGATTTTTTATTAAAACCATATACGTTAAACGAGCTGATGATTAAACTATTAAAACGTAAGAAAGAACGAAATCTTACACAGGAGAGCCTTAAGTTACTAAAACAAGAAACCATTATCGCTTTAGATAAGAAAGATGAAACTATTGATCTTACCGATTTGTTAAACGATTGTTATGGTGAAGTTGAAATGCTTCAAGAGCTCATACGTCTTTTTAAACAAAACATATACGAGTTCATAGGCAGTGTTAAAATTGCGATTACGAACGAAAGTTTTGAAGAAATATACCAGGCTTCTCACAAAATAAAATCCGGATTGGCATTATTGAAAATGAACCAGTTGAAACAGCTAATTATAGCAATAGAGGATAACGCAAAAAAGTTGAACATGACGAAGATAGATCAACTTTTTAATCAATTTTTACAGGAATACCCTTCAAAGGAGGCATTAATAGATCTGGGATTGGCTAAATTAAAAAAGAGCTAAATATGAAGGAAAAGACTATTCTTTTAGCCGATGATGATCAACTTTTAGCCTCTTTACTGAACTTTAGACTAGAGAAAGCAGGGTATAAGGTACATCATGTGTTGGATGGGAAAGAAGTGAAAAAGTTTTTAGCCCATACCGTGCCAGATATTATTGTAAGCGATATTATGATGCCTTATTTTTCTGGTATAGAACTTATAAATCATCTTAGAAAAGAATTGTCCTTACAAACCCCGATAATAATAATCTCATCAGCTGGTAACGAGGAAAATGTGCTCAGTGCCTTTGAACTTGGTGCAAACGATTTTATTTCAAAACCTGTAAGTCCTGCAGAACTTGTGATAAGAATAGCAAGAGCAGTAAACAAAACACATCTTTGATATTAGGTACTTTAACATATACGCAACAGGCTTTGATAAGTGCTCCAAAAATCCCAACGGATTTTCTTTGGGGTCTATCCTTGATGTTTGTTATAGTTGCACTGATATACTTTGCATCAGTCTTTTTTTTTAGGAATAGAATATCTAGAAAAGGAAAGCGCATTATGGCTAAGCGTAAGGTATTTTCTCCAATGATATGTGAATTCCTCTTTTTTGAAGAAGATGGGGATAAAAAGGAGAAAACAAACTATATAGATTTAAAGATACAAATACGGGAACTCATAAAAAATCCTATTGACAGAGCTATTCTAACCGCTGTGCTTCTTGACTTAAGAAAAGATGTTACGGGTAAAACAAGAACGGAATTGTTACGTGTTTATCAAGATTTGGAACTACATAAAGATGCTTATAAAAAGCTAGGTAGTTGGCGCTGGGAAATTATTTCCAAAGGAATTTATGAGCTTACTCAAATGGAGGTAAAGGATTCTTACAGTTTAATTACCAGATTTATCAATGACAAAAGAGCAACTATTAGAAAACAGGCCGAACTAGCTACCGTTAGCCTTATGCCTGAGGGAATAAACTATTTCTTAGACCATACCAAATACAAAATATCTGAATGGCAGCAGTTAAAACTATTGGATGTTGTTCGGAACAAAATCGACTACGAACCGCCGCCATTTAGGCTTTGGCTTACGTCTAAAAACAACCATGTCGTACTTTTTGCCCTTAGGTTGATAAAGTACTATAATCAGAACGATGCAAGCGCATCTCTAATACAACTTCTTAGGCATAAAAGTAACCACATTAAAAAAGAAGCTATTTTCTGTATTCGAGATTTTCATGTTGTCGATGCAGTACCGGTTCTCAAAACCATCTTCTGGAAATGTACTAACGATGTAAAAATGTTCATCCTCGAAGCGCTCTCGCAATTGGGTACCGAAGACGATATTGGTTTTCTACAAGATTTGTTAACTAAAGAAATGGCTTTTACCGTAAAGGGAAAAGCCATAAGTGCTATAAATACAATACGTCCAGAAGGGGTAATGCCAACTAATGATATTCTTCCCAATGAGGATTTTGAGGCAGTTGTCCCCATGCCCAGTTCGGTCAATTCTTTATCAAAAGAACCTATTGTCGAACCCAAAGAGGATATACCTGTAACCGAGAGCACAGAAATAACAGTAATGATACAGGGTACCGAAAAAGATAACATCGCTTTGGAAATTTCAAATGATGAAATAGCTTTTTTGCCTATAGTTACCGAAGAACCAATTAAATCTGTACCGACAGAAACCGATAAATATTTAAATAATGATGAAGAACAAATAGGGGCTAGGCAACTAAATGTAGATTATCAAGAAATTTTTCCATCGGCTACAGTAGAAGATTTGCATTTTCACTTTCTTCCTATCGTTGTAGAAGAGCCTGGTTTAGCCGGAGTAACAAGTGCTAATCTTAACGAGTTACCCATAAATTATGAAGAAGTGATTGTGGCCAAGCATTCAATAACTAATCGTGCTAACTTGGTAGATGATTCTATTGAATCCCTTAGCGTAATTTTTGAAGAGATTTTAGTTTCAGCAGAGTCTTCAAGTGATGCAGAAACCGTTAAACAGCCTAACGATGAAAAATCAGAAATTAATTTTGCCGATAACATAGCTACTGAAAGTCTTGATGATTTACCGGTAATATATGATACAATTACTATTGATAAAATAAGTAGTTCCCTGGAATTAATACAAGATATAGATTGGGCAACGGCCTTTAAAGCTGAACCAGTTGAAGAAGTTGAAAAAAATGCCCCTAAAGCCGATATAGGTGCTATTTTCAGTCAGGAATTCTGGGATATTCCAAAACCACTATTTTATAATGACGCGATTTTAAATACTATGTCGCTCTTAGAGGATATTTCCGAGCTGGGGGATTACAGGGAAATTCCTCATCTTATGATGTTACTGCAAAACGAAACGAATGCTGCAGTTAAGAATAGAATTAGCGAGTTAATTTCTCGCTTTTCAATAGTAGAAGACTTGGATATAAACTTTGAGCTAAATATTGAAGATGAACGACAAAGTGTATTTCAAAGTCTATTCGCGGTTAGTGATACTGAAGCAAAGATTATACTTCTGGCCGAAATTGCGGAAGTTGGCGATGAAATGGAAATACCATTGTTGAAAACCTTGGCACAAGATGAGGACAGACAACTGCAGAAAGCGGCAAAAGGATCACTTGAAAAACTATCGTCTAGACTATCTGCGGAAACCGGTGCTTCTATTTTTGAAACACCTTTATCAAGTGAAGTTTCTAGTACAAAAGATATTCCTGAACATGATGATATGTTCATAGGGGAGTTTAATTACAACGAATCCAACAACGCTATACAACCAACTGAGGGGAAAATAACGGACCAGAATGATGGAAATACCCTTTTTGATCATTTATGCGCTATGTCCACTAATTTTTATAACAAGGAATAATGAGTGGAGGAGCATTTGATATTCTTTTAGAGTACATAAACATTGTTTTTTTTGTGTTTACTCTAGTACTATTTCTATTATTTGTAGGAATGGGGTATTTCTCTACCCGAAATTCTATTCACTACCGCAATAAAAATAGCTTCGGTGATATGTCTAAATTGATGGCATCCCCTATGGCTCCCAGTATAACCATTGTTGCGCCAGCTTATAACGAAGGTCTTACTATAGTTGAAAATATTCGCTCCCTCATGTCCCTCAGATATGTAAACTATGAGGTGATGGTGGTAAATGACGGAAGTAAGGATGATACGCTTCAAAAAATGATCGATGCATATGATTTAATCAAAATAGAGCAAGCAATAGATCCTAACTGGAAATCAAAAACGATACGTGGAATTTATAAATCTCCTCACAAGGCCTTTTCTAAACTTACCGTAATCGATAAGGAAAACGGTGGTAAATCAGACGCACTTAATACAGGTATGGCGCTATCTACGAACCAGTATATTGGATGTATAGATGTGGATTGTCTATTACTGCCTGATGCCCTTTTACATGTGGTTAAATCTTTTTTTCAACGTTCAGAAAAAAGAGTCATCGCAGTTGGTGGGGTTATCCGTGTCGCCAATTCCTGTATCATTCAAGGCGGCCAATTGGAAGAAATAAAACTTCCTTCAAATTGGCTAGCAAGATTTCAATTATTGGAATATACGCGTTCTTTTATTTTAGGCCGGATGGCATGGGGAAGAATAGATAGTTTGTTGATTATTTCTGGAGCATTTGGGTTTTTTGATAGGGAAATAGCTCTGGCTGTTGGGGGGTATGACACCAATACAGTAGGAGAGGATATGGAGATTGTATTCAAAATGAGACGCCATATGCATGAGAATAAACTGCCCTACACAATTGAATACATTCCTGACCCACTCTGTTGGACAGAAGTACCTGAGGATCCAAAAATACTAATAAACCAGCGCGATAGATGGGCGAGGGGTAATCTTGAAACGCTTTTTAAACATAAAGACATGTTTTTTAACCCGAAGTTCGGTAGGTTGGGCATGTTAAGTTATCCGTATTGGTTCTTTTATGAGTGGCTTGCGCCATTACTGGAATTCTTTGGATTTTTTACCATTATTCTATTCTATTGGTTAGGAATACTTAACTGGCATTTCTTTATTGCCATTACAGCGTCTGTATATATTTTTTCTGTAATGTTTTCGTTTTATGCAATTCTTTGGGATGTGTACTCCTATAATGAATACAATAAGACCAAGGATATTCTCATTCTAATGCTTTGTGCGATTATAGAGCCTTTCGTGTATCATCCGTTTATGGTCTGGGCAGCTATACGGGGTAATTATAAAAAATTATTCAAGATTAAATCTGGTTGGGGTACGCAAGTGCGAAAGGGGTTTGCAAAAGCAACCTAATTATGCAGGTAAAAGAAGAAAATATATCAAAAGTGCCAAGAACATTAAAGGATTATATTCCTTTGGTGATTACATTTTTTGTGGGTCTAATTGTCTTATCAATATATCAAAACACAATCCTTTATGCAACTGGCGTACTGGACACTATTATCAATAAAAGTCTTTTTATCCATATTTTACATCATCTTGGTTATGCTGCTGTATGTTCTGTATTATTTGCATTTTTATTCAATTTATTAGAAAATAAAAAATCAAATCTAGGTTTTAAAGTCGTTCGTTTACTTTTAATTGTTTTACTTATCCTTGAGGGCATTCTTACAACATATTTCATAAGTAACTACGAGCCATTGGGAGCTTACAGCGTATTTAATGTCAATATGGCTTATGTGAAGTTTTCTATGCTTAAAACGTTCGCTGCTATAATTCTTACCTTGGTGGTTTGTTACTATGTTTACAAATACACGTCACCGTTTTATAGAGTGATCAGTAGAATGTATCCCTTTACCATCATTTTGTTCAGTATGTTTTTGGCTACTTTATATTCAGATAGGAAACCCATAAACGAAAATAAGACTCAATATCTTTTTAAAGATTTATATGATACTATTTTTGAATCCGATACGTATGAAGGTGATAAAGAATATCCTTTGGTTAGGGCTTACGCTCCTAACAAGGATTTGTTTTCTTATATAGACCTTACTGCACAAAAACCCAATATTAAAATCTTAATCGTTGAAGGCCTTGGTAACGATTTTGTCGATACCAATGGAGCATTTAGCGGAATTATGCCCCACCTACAGAAAATGGCAACTGAATCACTATACTGGTCAAATTTTCTAAGCAATACGGGCGAGGGAGATGCTGCTCTACCAACAATTATCGGGTCATTACCCTATGGTACATCGGGATTTACAAATGTAGAGCGATTTATACATAGGAACACCCTGTTTAGTATTTTACAAGAAAACGGTTATGAAACTTCATTTAATTATGGTGGAAATAGTGCTTTAAATAGTTATGATCGTTTTTTGGTACAAGAAGGTATTGGCAAAATATTGGATAAAACGGTATTTGGCAAAGAATATGAGTTACAAGATGAAGATGCAGCGGGTATTACCTTGGGATATCCAGATGGCGCACTTTTTAAACGCTACTCGGAAGAAATTACATCCCACTTTGAAAAACCACAGTTAGATGTGTTTCAAACCTTAAGTACTAAATCACCTTACTCCATACCTAATTTTCGAAATTACCAAGCAAAGGTAGAACGATTTTTAACCGATACTAGAACCAGTGAAAAAACTAAAAGATTTGTAGCACATAATGTAGAACTTTTTGCAAGCTATAGTTATACGGATGAGGCCATACATACATTTTTTAAACAAGAACAAGTATCAGAGGCATTTGAAAACACCATTTATATTATCACAGGTAGTCACCTGAACCGAAATATTCCTTCGTCAAACCCAATAAGGCGTTATCAGGTACCACTTTTAATATATAGTCCTTTGGTACATAAGCCCAAAAGAATCAAAAAACTGACCTCACATTTTGATATTGCGCCTGCCATCGTTTCTTTACTAGACGGCACTTACGGTTTTAAAGTACCCAAAACGGTTGCTTGGATGGGAACAGGGGAACTCATGAATAATGAAGCTGATTTTGATAAGGAGATTCCATTGTATAGGGGTGCGAATAATATTCAAGATTATGTTTATGATTCCTATTTTTTATCGGATGGAAAAGTAAATGAACTAGATAGCTACTTGGGCTTTGTAGATACTGTAATTTCTGAAGCTATCGTTGATACTATAAAAAGACGCTTTAGGTACAGCAAATCCGTTAACACCTATGTAACCCAAAATGACAAGATTTGGCCTTCTGAAATAGCTTCTGTAACTGATACTAAAAGAGCGTTTTCCAAAACGGAACTACTTTGGTTGCAAAGCGTTTTTAATGGTAAGGATTTTGACAATGCCTATAATACGGCAAGAAAACTTGCTTTCGATAAGGATTGGGACCGAGCATTATTGTTATGTGAATACATACTATCTGAAATACCAAGGCATGCGGATACGGAAATTTTAAAAGGCCGAATATATTCTTGGCAACAGGAGTACGATAAATCTATAAGTACCTTAAAGGAAGTGGTTAGAAAGTATCCCGAGTATGTAGATGGTTATTCTGCGCTTTTAGACACATACTATTGGGCCAAAACACCACAGAGCACAAAATCCCTTTTAAGTCAAATAAATCGATACAAACTAAGTAACGTAGTCCTGAATCAAAAAATACAACGTGCAACGGAGCAGGTGCTGATGTATTCAAATCCAACAGTTAAATCGAATATACAATGAATTTGATTAGACTTTCTTTAACTATTGTGCTACTATGTTCCTTAACTGTTTTAAAGGGACAGGAATACTCCTATAATGGCGATCCAGATGCTTCCTACTTTGCAGCTAGGGAATTAGCGTTTGCAGGAAACCGAAGCGATGCCCGTGACACCTTGGTACAAGTGCTTTCTCGATATCCTGAATATATAGATGTGCACTGTTTAATGGCTAAAACGTACAGTTGGGATCAAGAGTTTGATATCGCTAGAGCGCAATTTAACCGAATTACCAGTAAAGAAAAAAGGAATAAGGAGGTTTGGATAGCGGCTATAAAGAATGAACAATATGCCAATAATACACAAATAGCCTTAGGTTTGGCGAACAAAGCATTGATCTATTTAAAAGAGGATTCAGAAATACATAAAATTAAAGCGGAAATACTAACACAAATTGCCGATGCCCAATTATTGCAGAATAAATTGAAGGCTACAAAACTAGCGGAAGAAAGTAAACAAGCGTTTACGTTGTACACAGAGGGTGAGGTTTTTGACCAAGTTCTTGATCCTATGTATTATGGTGCTTTTGAATACAAGAAAAAAACGTCATGGGGCGTACTATTGCCCAGGATAAATTTTAACAGACGTTTTAATATTAACGGGGTACAAGCAGAACTTGATGCTTATCCTAGAATTTCTAAATCCCTTAGCGGTTATTTTAATTATGGATTTTCTAATTCAGAAATTTTCCCAAGGCATAGAGTAGGGGCTGAAGTCCTTAAAGAACTGCCAAATGCTATGGAAGCCTCCTTAGGATTTAGACACTTATCCTTTGCTACGGACGAAGCCACCATATTAACTGGAAGTTTTGGCTTATATAGAGGCAATTATTATGCGTCAATAAGACCCTTTATAGTACCTGATGCTTTAAAGGGAGTTAGTTTGTCTGGTAGCTTGTTGGTACGTCGTTACCTGCAGGATGGGAATAATTATCTAGGAATGAATGTAGGGTACGGGTTTGATACGGAAATGAATCAATTTATAGTAGATGGAGAATTATTGGCGCAGACTTTATTGTTTTTAGAAGCTCAACGCTTACGTTTTGAGTATCAGTTTACATCTAAAAACTTTGGCAACCAATATTTGGCATCGATTGGGGTAAATAGACAAGAACTTGCATTTAGTTCTGGAGAATTCTTTTTGTCTATAACTGCTGGAGTTGCATATCAGATTAAATTTAAATAATTTCTTCCTTTGATCGACGAACTACAAACCCAAAAGTTATTCAAACCATTACAACGTAAGGGTGCCTGGATTACTTCCTTACTGTAATCCTTAATTTGACAACAAAATTGTGCCTGTACACCACAATTAATTGTAGAAAGCGAACGTTTAAATTATGTTTACAATGTAATTTATTGTTACCCAAATCTAATTGCTAAACAATTAAAAACCATGCTTTACGACACCTACGGAGAGGAATACTTAGTATTCCTTCAAGATTTAAACGAAATTTTAAGCCTTAACGAATTAGCGGAATTGGATTATATGTAATCCTATTTCTTATTAACCCCAAAATCTTTAATTATGGCCTATCAAAATCAAGACAACAACTCGTACCAAAATTTTATTCAAGATTTAAACGATATTCTTGTGGATTTCAACATCAGCAAGTTGTCCTTTTCTTAGTTTAGTGTTCAGTGTTTTAAATGAAAAAGCACCTTCCACAAAGAAGGTGCTTTTTCAATTTAAATCTAGTTCGGTTTAACCTAAGTAAGTTTTTAAGAGCTTGCTTCTAGAATTATGCCTAAGCTTACGAATAGCTTTTTCCCTTATTTGTCTTACGCGTTCTCTTGTTAAATCAAAAGTCTGTCCAATTTCCGCCAATGTCATTGACTGTTGATCCCCAATCCCGTAATACAATTTAACAACATCGGCCTCTCTAGGAGATAAGGTATCCAATGCCCTGTTAATCTCTGTGTTTAGGGATTGTTGTAACAATTGATTATCAGGTCTTGGCGATTCTCCTGATCGTAATACATCGTAAAGGTTGGAATCCTCTCCTTCTCTTAAAGGCGCATCCATGGATACATGCCTGCCAGAGTTCTTTAATGACTGTTTTACCTCTGTAACCGTCATTTCCAATTCCTTAGCTATCTCCTCTGGAGATGGCGGACGCTCATGTGTCTGTTCCAAATAGGAAAACGTCTTTTTGATCTTGTTTATGGATCCAATTTTATTTAAAGGCAAACGTACGACTCTAGATTGTTCTGCAAGTGCTTGCAGGATAGATTGACGAATCCACCAAACGGCATAGGATATAAATTTAAAACCCCTAGTTTCATCAAAACGTTTAGCTGCCTTTACTAGTCCTAAATTACCTTCGTTAATCAAATCGGGTAACTTTAACCCTTGGTTTTGATATTGTTTTGCTACGGATACTACAAACCTTAAATTGGCAGTGGTCAATTTTTCAAGAGCAGCTTGATCACCCTTTTTTATTCTTTGCGCTAATTCAACTTCTTCGTTAGCTGTAATTAAATCTATCTTACTGATATCTTGTAGATACTTGTCCAAAGACTTTGATTCCCTATTCGTAACCTGCTTGATAATCTTTAGTTGCCTCATATATATCGATGTCTGTATGTTAGTAATTCTACAAGAGAGCATAATACATTTTTATTGGCTCTTTTCCAAAAGGATAGACACTTAGTTATACATATTTTATTAGCTTTTAAGAATATATTTTTTGTGCCTCTACATATTTGAAAGCAAACCTTATTTTTGGACTAGGAATAGCTTATGAGTAAAAGAGCCTTAACAAAGTACATAAGAGAATTACCAAAGGAAGAATTGGAATTACAAATGATGGATTTGTACCAACGCTTTCCTGCAGTTAAAACATATTATGATTTTATTTTTAATCCGAAAGAAAACAAATTGGTGCAAGAGGCAAAAACTAAAATTTCTAACGAGTATTTTCCTTTAAAACGGAGGCGTCCAAAAGCAAGACGTTCTACAGCTCAAAAATTAATCAAACATTTTATCAAGTTAGGTATGGAGCCCATTTTAATAGCCGATGTAATGTGCTTTAATCTAGAAATAGGGCAAACGTTTTCGATGGATAGAAAGGTTCCCGAATCCTTTTATAAGAGTATGGGCAAGTCCTTTGCGGAAATGATCCTGTTCATTTCTCAAAATGGTCTATTAGTAGAGTTTAAGCAACGAATAGTGCAACTATATCAACATACACAAGATGAAAACTGGCCTTTTGGGGAGGAATTCTCAAAGGCACTAGATATATTAGATTAAATGGCAATAGTAATTATAAGACAGGATAATAAAATTGAAGCTTGGAAAAACGCTTTGTTACAAGCTAATCCAAAACTCAAAGTATACAGCTACTTAGATAAACATCCCAAAGAGGATATTATCATGGCTCTTATTTGGAAACATCCTAAGGGTAGCTTAGCCGTGTATCCTAATTTAAAATGTATCGCTTCTTCAGGTGCGGGAGTTGACTACATTTTTGAGGATGATACAGTTCCTGCGCACGTGCCCTTAACAAGGGTAACAGATCCTTTTTTGGCCAGTGATATGTCAGAACATGTGGTAGCCGCCATTTTTGCTGAACTAAAAAACTTTAGCACATATAAAATACAACAAACCCAATCGATTTGGAAACCTAGGGAGTATAAGCGAATTTCTGATGTCACTGTAGGTATTATGGGATTGGGTGAATTAGGAGCCCTTGCCGCAAACGATTTGGTACATATTGGCTTTAATGTACAAGGATGGTCTAGAAGCAAAAAGTTGATTAATAATGTTAAAACCTTTACCGGAGATTCTGAATTAGGAGATTTTTTAAAAAATTCCAATTTCTTAGTGTGCCTCTTACCCTTAACACCTGATACCAATGGAATTTTAGACAGTGCACTTTTTTCTCAGCTTCCTAAAGGTGCATATGTCATCAATGTGGCCCGTGGCGGTCATTTGGTAGATGCAGACCTGTTGGAGCATCTAGATAATGATCACATATCGGGTGCCTGCTTAGATGTATACCATCAAGAACCATTACCACCATCACATCCGTTCTGGAAGCACCCAAAAATCTTCATGACTCCTCATTATGCAAGTGTTTCTGATACGAATTCCGTAATCCCTCAGATCATAAGTAACTATAATAACATTGAAGAGGGGAAAGCATTAGTCAATGTGGTTAACCGCTCTAAGGGATATTGATATTTGAAATTGCACAATTAGGTTTACCCAAAAAAAAGTCTTTATGAGGTAGGACTATACTAGTGAGGCGTAAATATTAGTAACGCCCTTAGTTTCCTAATACTTTAGTCAAAGGATGACACTTTTATATCCTTTTCATCACTATCCAAGTGTTTTTATTGCGTCCAAACGTCTAACCGTTTAACTCATAAAACTAGTATTCTTTTTTAAATTTCTGGGAGTTAAAATTTCTTTTAGACATAAAAATCTTCTAATTTTGAAAGGTTTACGTTTTTTTACTCAACCCTAAATTTCCCCTATCCTTTTGAAATTGCCAAAAGACACAGCAGAAAAGACCTTATATGACTATCAAGAGGAAGATCTTAATACAATTTTCAAGTATTTAGAGGATAATCCCGATCATTCCAATTTGTTATACCAATTGCCTACAGGTGGCGGTAAAACGGTTGTGTTTTCGGAGATTGCAAGACGTTATATTGAAAAAACTCAGAAAAAAGTTGTTGTCTTAACACATCGAATAGAGTTAAGTGCCCAAACGTCTAAAATGTTGCATGGTTTCGGAGTTAACAACAAAATTATAAATAGCGACGTAAAGGAATTAAAGGACCAAGATGAGTTTATGTGTTTTGTTGCGATGGTAGAAACACTGAATAATCGATTGCAAGAAGAGAAGGTAGAAATTAATAATATTGGCTTGGTAATTATTGATGAAGCCCATTATAATTCCTTTCGAAAGCTATTTAAATATTTCGAAAAGTCTACTATTATTGGTGTTACGGCTACTCCCTTAAGCTCCAATATTAAACTTCCCATGAAGGACAACTATAAAAAGTTGATAGTTGGAGAGAGTATTGATTCTTTAATACAAAAAAAATTTTTAGCAAAGGCTAACATCTATAATTATGACGTAAGTCTACAAAGCCTAAAGCTGGGGATTAGCGGAGATTATACAGTTAAATCTTCTGATGAACTTTATGGTAACCATAGTATGTTAGGGAAATTGGTATCTGCATACACCGAGATTGCCTTAGGTACCAAAACCTTGATTTTCAACAATGGTATTAATACGTCACGTTATGTGTATGAGACATTTAAAAAGGCCGGGTATAATATTCGACATTTAGATAACAAAAACAATGCCTCGGAACGTAAGGAGATTTTGGAGTGGTTTTCCAATACACCGGATGCTATATTAACATCAGTAAGTATCCTTACCACCGGTTTTGATGAGCCTTCTGTGGAAACGATTATCTTAAATAGAGCTACAAGATCACTTACATTGTATTTTCAGATGATTGGCCGCGGTTCACGATATCTTCCTCATAAAGAGGAATTTACCGTGGTGGATATGGGTAACAATGTGGCTCGATTTGGAATGTGGAATGCGGCGGTAGACTGGCAGGAGATTTTTCACTTTCCTGATTTTTATCTTGAAAACATTAAAAATGACGAGGAAATAGAACGCGAATTCGTTTATGAAATGCCCCAAGCGCTTAAAAATGAGTTTTCTAAATCTAAAAATATTGAGTTTGATATTAAGGCAGAATACAAGAAGAGTTTTGCCAATGGGGAAAAGTCCAAATTGGTGTTGGAACGTAGTATTGAACAGCATGCCCAAATTTGTGTAGAAAATGCAGAAGACGTTTTTGATGCTCGTATTCTAGCTAAAAAACTTAAGGAAGAAATTGCGTATCGGGTTCGGCAATACTCTTATTGTATAATGAACAATACAAAGAATTACAAAGAATGGCTAGAAGAGGACTATGAGAGAAAACTTAGAAGTAAGATTTCGAAAAAGTTTGCAGCCAAGATGTAATTCGAACAATTTATTGGTAACTCGTATAAAAAAGCATCTATTATCGAACTAGCGGAACAACACCTTAATAAAACAGTACTTATCATTGGTTGGGGCTGGCCAGAGCCTAATGCAACCGCTGCAGGAATAAGGATGTTACAGTTGATATCGTACTTCCAAACGCGAGACTATCACATTACCTTTGTATCTACCGCAGCGGAAAACACGGATTCAGAATACCTGAATCAGATCGGATTAAATATAAAACAAGTAGTACTCAACTGCGATTCCTTTGATGGGTTTTTAAATAGGTTGCAACCCGTTATCGTTTTATTTGATCGGTTTCTTAGCGAGGAGCAATTTGGATGGCGTGTAGCGGAACAGGTTCCGGATGCGCTTAGAATTTTGGATACCGAAGATGTACATTCCTTGCGACACGTTCGCGAACAGTGTTTTAAAAGGAATATACCTTTTTCTATTGCTATTTGGTTACAGAACGATAAGACGAAACGAGAGTTGGCCAGTATCTACAGGTGCGATGTTTCTTTAATAATTTCAGATTATGAAATGAAACTGCTAACCAATATTTTAGGAACTAATAGCACTTTGTTATATCACTTACCTTTTATGGTCGATGTTTCCGAAATATCTTTAAAAACGCCAAGTTTTGAGGAACGAAAGGATTTTATCTTCATAGGTGGAGGAAAACATGCACCGAACATTGATAGCATAAAACACCTTAAGCATGATTTATGGCCTAGACTAAGAAAGAAACTACCTAAGGTGAATTTGAATATTTACGGAGCGTATCTTCCTCAAGAAATTTGGTCACTTGATGATAAGAATGTTGGATTTAGGGTGTTGGGACAATCCCCAAACGTACAGGACGTAATGCAAACAGCACGAATTTGTTTGGCTCCCTTACGATTTGGTGCAGGAACCAAAGGAAAACTGTTGCATGCTATGCAGTATGGCACTCCTAGTGTCACCACCAAGATCGGAGCGGAAGGAATGTATGGAGAATTGGAATGGAATGGCTCAATTACAACATCAGAAATAGATTTTGCAAACGCTGCCTTTAACTTGTATACTTCTAAAAAAAAATGGGCGAAAGCTCAAAAAAATGGATATAATCTCATTCGTTCCATATACGAAAAGCAACTACTACAAAAAAGACTTGATATCAAAATAGCTAATTTACTACATAATCTTAAAGCTCACAGAACCACTAATTTTATAGGAAGTCTTTTACTACATCAAAGTATGGCGAGCACAAAATATATGAGTAAATGGATTCAAGAAAAAAATAAATAACTCCATAATTTAGAAACCGTCGATTAGTCTAGCTGTTAAAAGGTTTTATTTTTTAAGTTCCCTTTTCATTAGTACTTCCAGATAAGCAACTGTATTCAATAAATATTTTCGGTCTTGGGTTATGGTGGCCATTACTATTGCACCTTGTAGCATGGTGAACATTTGTTTAGCAAATTGTAAAGGTGTAACCGGAATCTTTATTTCTGCTGAATTTAGACCGGTTTCAAGGACTAAAGCGATTTTTCCCTCAATCTCCTTGATTGTTTCCCTAGAGGCCGCCGCTAGCAGTTTATTATTATGTTGGGCGTCCATGCCTACATTTAGTAGAGGACAGCCACCCATGCTGTTGGTAAAGGAATCGTAAGTCCTATAAAATTCGGTTAAATTAGATAAGCGGTCAAGCGAAGTTCCAGGAATACCTAAGCGATCGTCAATAGCTTCCAATAAAAGCCTACGATTATAATCGAACGCTGTAAGGGCGAGTGCTTCCTTATTTTCAAAATTACCATATAGGGCACCTTTTGTAAGTCCGGTTGCTTCGGTAAGGTCACTCATACTGGTACCAATATAGCCATGCTTGTTAAAAATAGGGGCAACGGTCCTGATAATAAAATCGGTGGTTCTTTCGGCTTTTGTAGACATTACTCTTTGGTTTTATACGAAGATAAAAAATCTATACTGTACGGTATATAGTGTTTATAAAAAAACACACTAAAAATTACTTTAGTGTGTTTTGTAATGGGTATTGAATACGTTTAGGCTACCAAATCATTTTGATTTCTAAATACTAGCTCGTTATCGAAAGCATCCAGTAAAATAATACTATCTGCCTTTATCGTTCCACTAAGTAGGGCTTTGGACATGTTATTTAGCACTTCTTTTTGTATAGTGCGTTTTACCGGTCTTGCCCCAAATTGCGGCTCGTAACCTTTATTTGCCAAGAAGCTAATAGCTTCTTCTGTTGCGTCTAAGGTAATGTTTTGCTTGTTCAACATTTTTTTCAATCCTTCTAGTTGCAACTTGACAATCTCATGGATATTTTCCTCGTTTAATGGAGTAAACATAATAATATCATCTATCCTATTCAGGAATTCTGGCCGTATTGTTTTATTCAATAGTCCTAACACCTCAATCCATGCTGCTTCGGTTGCACTGTGAATATCGTTTGAGTTTTCAAATTTCTCTAAGATTATCTGACTACCCATATTACTGGTCATGATGATTATTGTATTCTTAAAATCTGCTACGCGACCCTTATTGTCCGTCAATCTTCCTTCATCCAGCACTTGTAATAGAATATTAAACGTATCGGGGTGCGCTTTTTCTATCTCATCTAAAAGAACGACCGAGTAAGGGCGTCTTCTCACTGCTTCCGTTAGCTGTCCACCTTCATCGTATCCTACATATCCAGGAGGTGCTCCTACCAATCTGCTTACCGAGTGCCGTTCTTGATATTCGCTCATATCTATCCTTGTCATGGCATTTTCATCATCAAAAAGATAAGAAGCTAAGGTCTTTGCCAACTCCGTTTTTCCAACACCTGTGGTACCCAAAAACAGAAAGGAACCAATTGGTTTCTTCATATCTTGCAATCCCGCCCTACTTCTTCTAATGGCATCTGAAACCGCCTGTATGGCCTCGTTCTGTCCTACCACACGTTTGTGTAATACCTTCTCTAAACTTAATAGCTTCTCGCGCTCGCTTTGCAGCATTTTGGTTACCGGAATTCCCGTCCATTTGGCTACGACCTCCGCGATATCTTCACTAGTGACCTCTTCCTTAATTAACGTTCCTGCTTTTTGTTGTTTTTCTAGCTCTTGTTCAAGCACGGTAAGAGTTTCTTGTGCGTCCTTAATTTTACCATATCTTAATTCGGCAACTTTTCCATAATCGCCGTTGCGCTCTGCACGTTCGGCCTCGGCCTTAAAATTTTCGATATCCAATTTGGTTTTTTGGATGTTGTCTACAACTGATTTTTCGCTTTCCCATTTAGCAAACAATTCATTTCTGTCTTCTTTTATGTTCGCCAAATCCAGATTAAGAACTTTAAGTTTAGAGGTGTCGTTCTCACGTTTTATAGCTTCAATTTCAATCTCCAACTGCATAATCTTACGATCTAGCACATCTAATTCTTCTGGTTTGGAGTTGATTTCCATACGTAGCTTAGATGCTGCCTCGTCCATTAGGTCAATCGCCTTGTCCGGCAAGAATCTATTTGTAATATAACGTTGCGAAAGCTCTACTGCTGCAATAACGGCCTCATCCTTAATACGTACCTTATGGTGTGCTTCATACTTTTCTTTTATTCCCCTTAAAATAGAAATTGCACTTTCGGTATCCGGTTGGTCTACCACTATTTTTTGAAACCTTCTTTCTAGTGCCTTATCCTTCTCAAAATATTTCTGGTATTCATCTAAAGTAGTGGCTCCAATGGCGCGTAGTTCACCTCTTGCTAAAGCAGGTTTAAGTATGTTCGCCGCATCCATGGCTCCTTCACCGCCACCAGCGCCAACAAGCGTATGAATTTCATCGATAAATAGAATAATATCGCCATCCGCGTTGGTCACTTCTTTGATAACCGCTTTTAAACGTTCCTCAAACTCTCCTTTGTACTTGGCCCCTGCGATAAGTGCTCCCATATCCAACGAATAAATGGTCTTATCCTTAAGATTATCTGGAATATCCCCTTGTACTATCCTATGTGCCAATCCTTCGGCTATTGCCGTTTTTCCAACCCCAGGTTCTCCTACCAACATGGGGTTGTTCTTGGTTCTTCTCGAAAGTATTTGAAGCACTCTTCTAATTTCTTCGTCCCTTCCAATGACCGGGTCTAATTTTCCGTTATCGGCCATTTCATTTAGGTTTTTTGCGTATTTATTCAAGGAATTATAGGTTTCCTCTGCACTTTGAGAGGTTACTTTTGCACCGTTACGTAATTCTTCAATTGCCGATAATACATTTTTTTCGCTAACACCCTGGTCCTTTAAAATCTGAGCTATTTTGCTTTTAGATTTGAAGATGGATAAAAAGAGATGTTCTATCGAAACATACTCATCTCCCATATTCTTCGCAACAATACTGGCATCGTTCAAGGTTTTACCTGCCTCTCTAGAAAATTGTAAGTCGCCACCTTCAACTTTCGGAAAACTGTTTAGTTCCTTTTCAAGAATCTGGGCGATAAGATTCGCGTTTAGTCCCAATTTCTTGATCAAAAAAGGAATTGCATTTTCATCCACTTCCGTTATGGCCTTAAAAAGATGCTCGTTCTCTATTTGCTGGTGACCCAAACTTTGGGCAATCAGCTGGGATTTTTGTATGGCCTCCTGTGATTTTATAGTGAAATTATTACTGTTCATTTGTGTATAGGTTTAAATTCTAATCTTATTTTTGCTATACAAATCAAGAATCCTACCAATAACAAATGAGCGACATTATGTCGTTAAAATGCCTATATAACAAGACATTACGGCAGTTTTGGTAAGAAAAACTGTAATATGTGGACAAACAGATAAAATTATGGGATTATTTAGCAAGATGTTTGGGAATGATAATGATGAAAATAGGAAGGAACCCAAGATAATTAAATGGATTCCCCTCACATCGGTATCACAATTGGATGATATTGTATTGGCTTCTGCTGGAAAATCCCAAGTTATCTTTAAACATTCTACCTCCTGTGGCATTAGTCGGATGGTGTTAAATATGGTAACAAGTACCTACACAGTGGAGTCAGGAGCTATTGATATGTATTTTTTAGACTTGCTAGCTAACAGGGCGGTATCCAATGCAATAGCTGAAAAATTTCAAGTGATGCATCAATCACCTCAGATGCTAATAATTAAAAATGGGATAGTGGTTGCCCATGATTCACATGGTGGCATTAATGAGCTTCAATTGAACCGGTTTGTTTAGGATATCCATAGGTGAAAGGTTTATAAAAAAAAGCGAGGGACATCTTAATGTCCCTCGCTAAACTTATTAAGAATGTTTAAAGTGACTAATTAAAACGCTGTCTTCCTAGGATATTCTTTAAATTATTTTTCAAATCTTCTCCTGCATCGTATACCATTTGTTCATTAGTAGGAAACGGTACCCTCGCCAACTGTAAGAGAGAAAGCAATTCGTTATCCAAGGCACGTTTATCACCGTCATAGTTGGCATAGCTATGCTCGAACACAAAATTACTTGCCAATGGATATTGATTCAACTGCTGCTGTTTTCTTAAGTCTATAAAACTAACAACACCTGTGACCTGAGCACTTTTAAACTGTGTAAACTGATAAAAATCGGCTCTCACCGTTTTAAAATTATCCGTTTTAATCTTATTTCCAAGACTGTCTTTTACTATATTACCTTTTAAATCCTTAACATAGGTAAAACCATCTTTAACCTGTCTTTCTTTTATGATTTGTTTCTCATTGATCTGTTCGGGAGAGATACTGATATCTTGAAAAGAAACCTCCATTTGATAGTCATAATCCAAATTGTCTAACTTATTCGTGTGGTATTCTGTCCAAAGATTATTTAATCCGTAGGTATTAAAGTTTAAAAGTTCTTCTTCTAAGCGCACTGGAATAACCTTATCCGTATTATTGAAAATTTCGACGATAACATAGTCCAAACCTCTTTGATATGCTTCATCTGTCTTTTGTCTAACATCCTTATAATCCGGACTTATTTCTTGTAAATATTTTAAATCATCATACGCTTGTCTAAAATCTGTTTTAGTTATCCCAGATTCCAATAAACCAACTGCGTTTGCATATAAATAATTAGAAAGTTTTTCTTTTGACGCTATTATCTGTGCGTCATAGTCTTTGAAACTAAATAGCGCCTTTCTGTTTTCATCTTCTATACGCAATGGTAAAAGCGGACGTATTTGCTGTTGTACAGACTTGAGCCGTTCATACGTTTTAAAGATAACTTCGTAATTGGCAGGATTACCTTCTTTCTTAAGAAAATTGATATGCTGTATTTCGCGCTCCATATTCTTTTCATAGGCATCTTCCAGCATAACAATGAAAGGTTGATTACTCTTTTTTTCTTTGTTCTCAGCAATGTTTGTGATTGCTTTATTGATTGCTGTCCAATAATTACCGGAATTCAATGCTTCTTGAGTCCTTTTAACCCCACTACAGGAAAACAGAACAACTAGGGTGCTGTAAAGTAGAATTTTTTTCATGACCGTATATTTTATAGTTTGTATGGTTATTTCAATCTCCATGCCATAAAGACATAAGACGATAACGCAAAAGAATCCAAATTAGTGTAAGTACTGTGTTTATATGCGATACGTAAGAGTATTAATTGCCTAATTTTAATTGTTAGTTTAGTTGAATTGTTAACTATTTGGTAATAAATACTAAAGTTTATCAGTTAAATATTCCTCAAAGAATCGTCTGCTATTCGTATTTTTGTAGTCTAATCTAATTAAGAAGAGACATGCAAAGGGATAACCGCATTTTTGAGTTGATTGAAGAAGAGAGACAACGCCAAATCAATGGTATAGAATTAATTGCTTCTGAAAATTTCACCAGTCCGCAAGTAATGGAAGCCTCGGGTTCTGTATTGACAAACAAGTACGCTGAAGGTTATCCAGGTAAGCGCTATTACGGTGGGTGTGAAGTTGTTGATAAAATAGAGCAATTGGCAATAGATAGGGCAAAGGAGCTTTTTGGCGCTGCATATGCCAATGTGCAACCCCATTCAGGTTCGCAGGCAAATGCTTCTGTTTTTCATGCTTGTTTGCAACCTGGCGATACCATATTGGGTTTTGATCTTTCCCATGGTGGTCATCTTACACATGGTTCCCCTGTAAACTTCTCGGGTAGACTGTACAACCCAGTTTTTTATGGAGTTGAAAAGGAAACAGGATTACTTAATTATGACAAAATCCAAGAAATTGCATTGGAAGCGCGCCCAAAGCTTATTATAGCAGGTGCTTCAGCATATTCAAGGGATATGGATTTTAAACGATTTCGTGAAATTGCCGATAGTGTAAATGCTTTATTATTGGCTGATATTTCCCATCCTTCTGGATTGATCGCTAAAGGAATATTAAACGACCCTGTTCCGCACTGCCATATTATAACTACGACCACACATAAGACACTTAGAGGACCGCGCGGTGGCCTCATCTTAATGGGCGAAGATTTTGATAACCCGTTCGGGATTACATTGAAAAACGGAAAATTACGTAAAATGTCCGCCCTGTTGGACTTAGCGGTATTTCCAGGAAACCAGGGAGGGCCTTTAGAACATATTATTGCTGCAAAAGCCGTTGCATTCGGGGAAGCCCTTACTGAAGAATTCTCGGATTATATGTGGCAGGTAAAGAAAAACGCCGACGCAATGGCTAAAGCATTTGTAGATTTAGACTACCATATTATTTCCGGTGGAACGGATAACCATATGATGCTTATTGACCTAAGGAATAAAAATATTTCCGGTAAAGACGCAGAAAAAGCGTTGGTACTTGCTGATATTACGGCAAACAAGAATATGGTGCCTTTTGATGACAAGTCTCCGTTTGTAACTTCCGGAATACGTTTTGGAACCCCAGCAATAACCACTAGGGGGTTACTTGAGGACGATATGAAAACGATTGTGGGTTTTATTGATAAAGTGATCAATAACCACGAAGATGAAACTGTACTATCGGAAGTTAAACAAGAAGTAAATAAAATGATGCGCACCAGACCCATATTTAATATGAGTACAGTGAACGTCTAAATTTGTTTTGGAACTGGGTTGAATCAAATATAGATATCAAGATTTGCAGGAATATACATATTCCTGCTTACATCATAAATAAGGGCATCTTCTTGAGATTCCAAGTAAACACCCCAGAATTCGAAATAACTCTTGGGTGTTTTTTGAGTAATACCAGATAGGCTGCACGTACCAGGGATATTTTCAGTTATATTGTCTTCGAAGACAGGAATAAATATTTCGTAAGGTTTTTCTGTTAATCCTTTTGTGAAATACACATAGTGACTCGCAATTTCATACAGAATTTCGTCTAAAAACTCTGTAATACTTCGATTATGTATTTTTTTAATAATGATATTGGTGTCATTAAGAAACAAGGTGAGTTCCTCAATATCCAATTGAAGCGTATTCTTAATTAATAAAGTATCGAAACTTTGTTTTAAAGGTGATATCTCACTCCCATTATTTCCCCATCTTCCTTTATTATGAAATCCTAATAGCTCTAAAAGTTCCATATTACATTTCATGTCTATGGTCATTTCTAGGCTTCCGTCAATAGACGCATAGCTTCTTAAGGATACCTCGGAAAAGTAGTATCTCTCTAAAGATTTCAAATAAACATCAATTCCTACAACTCCGGAATTTTCATCTAATTTCTTTGGGGGAGTCAACTTAAAATTATCCATATAATTAACCAATTAGCAGTTAAACAATTCATCCTATGGATAAAGGTATATGTAATACTTAAAATTCGATACTAGTAAAACCTTAGAATTTTGGAGGATATTGTATTTTTTTTGGTCCATAAAGGACATTTGTGATATTTATACTATCTAAAACTGAACAACTCGGCAATTAATTAAAGAAACCCTCTTTTTCTTGCCTCTTCCATTAAAGCCAAATCGTTTCCATTTTTAACGCCGAAAATAGATTTTAATTGACGTTTTCTAGATTCTACCGTTGTATTTGTAGATGCAATTAATGGCGCAATGTCGCGTGTATTTACACCTAATGATAAATGATATAAAATTTTAAGGTCTTGGTCATCCAATGTGATATCGGTAGACATTTTTCGTCTAACGGCAGCTAAAGCCGCTGCAGTATAATAGGGCGGTCTATAAATCACCGTTTCTACCATGGTTTTTAATGAGAGTTCATCAATTTCGGACTTTACCATGTATCCTTCGGGATCTACGGTTTTAAAAATATTGTTTATCCTGTAGTTATCGCTAAACGAGGACATAAAAACCACCTTAGACTTTGGTACTAACTGCCTTGCTAAAATACCTAAATCTACGCCTGTTCTAGGGTCTTTTGATTGTGGAGGAAATAGTTGTATATCAAGTAAAATAATATCATACCGCAAGGAACGGGAAGAAAACTCGATTTTTTGTTTCCCTATATCATAACTTTTTGCAATTTCAACCTTAACATTAAAGTTTTCGAACTTCGAATCTTCGAGAATATATTTATAACCCAGCGTAGTCATTTCATGGTCATCAACTGCTAAAATCCTTATTGTTTTCATCTCTTGCATTGGCATATCTTTTTAATCCATTGCGGCTCAATTTTATTTCAGTATTAAACGTCCGTACTACTTTAAATTACAGGAATGGATATTTTCATTGTGGTCCCTTCATTCGGTGCTGTATCAATTGTCCACGTTCCGTTCATTTTTGCAACCCTAGAACTAATGTTCCTCATGCCAATTCCCTTAGTTTCCTTACCTAAAATAAAACCTTTACCATCATCTCCTATCGTTACCAAAAAAAACTTCTCCTTAATTTCAAAGTTAATAAAGAAATTGGTGCAACCCGAGTGCTTCAGTGCGTTTTGTAAATTTTCCTGAAGAATACGGTACACATTAATTTTTATATCACCGAGTAAGTCGTCCCAATGTTCATCTTCATTATAATTGAATATGGTATTTATAGATGTTTTTTCCTTTGCAGATTCCAAAAGTGCATCTATTGAATTTGCGAAATTATTTATTTGCTGATAGGCGGTATGACTTAGTTCATGAGAAATAGCTCGCAGTTCATTTTCAATTTTTTTAAGGGCTATAATAGCTTCGGATCTTTCCTTTATGGCATCTGCGTCGGCTTTTTTATTCAATCCGGTCAAAACCATTCTTGCCCCTAACATTTTACCAAGAACCCCATCGTGTAGCTCTTCGGAAATTCTTTTCTGTTCGATGCGTTTTGCCTCATCTACCTTTTGTTTTTGAGCAAGCATTAGGTTAAAAATTTCCTGATTATTGGACTGCTGCTGCTGTTGAAACCGTAGTTTTTGATTTTTTGATCTTTGATCTACAATAATATATATAGCAAGACCTAACAGAAAGAACCCAGCTGCGACGGCAATCCATATTTGTTTTTGTCTGGATAGCAATTCCTTTTCTTCGGTAAGCACTTCGTTTTCTGCAATAAACTCATCTGTTTCAAAACGGATTCTGGCAAATTTATTTCTTGCTTGGCGTTCTTCGTTTTGTATTTTTTCGTTCAATGCGATATAGGCTTGTCCATGTTTGGATGCATTCTTTCGATCTATTTTAATAAGAAAGGCCAAAGATTCTAGAATGCTCTCATTATTACTAGTTTCTAGTGCCATTGCTTTCGCTTTATGAGCAGCTGCAATAGCCGCTAAGGTATCTCTTTGAAACAGATGATACTCTGCCAATGTAGTGTATGAAGTAGCTAAAGAAGCTTGCAGACCTAAACTATCTTTTAGCCGAATCGATTCTTTGATTAGCTCTATTATTCCTGCGGTATCTTTTAGTTTTATTTTACTGAATGCCAGGTTATTCAGGGCTAATGCATATAATTCGATATTTCTTACCTTCTGACTATCAGTAGTTGTAACCGTCCTAAAATTGCTAACGGCCTTTGTAAAGTCCTTCTTACTTTGGTATACAACACCAATATTATTATTAATCCGTAGGAAATCAATACCATCAGGATCTAATTTGTTTGCATAAAATAACGATTCATTGTAATAGTCAATTGCTTTGTCATATTCCCCTAGGCCTTTGGCCACTATCCCTAGTTGATTATAGCATTGTTTTAAGTTTTTGTAATCATTCAGTGGCTTAAGACGCTGAATGGCTAACACAATATTGGATTCACTGCCCAAGTAATCTTTAACGGATTCTTGCTGCACCGCCATACTCATTAACATTCTACTGGAACTTATAATATCGCCTTTAGCTTCGTATATTTTTTGACTTGATGAAAAACTATAATAGGCACTATCTGGGATTGAGTTAATTTGAAAAAAAGCACCTAAATCCCAATGCGCTTCTGCCAAGGCTATGGAATCCTTTATTTTTTTTGCCAATGCAATAGCAATTCGGTTGGTTTGTCTAAAATGAATAGAATCTTGTTGTTGGAAATAGGCATAAGAAAGATTGGAAAACGCTTTGGATTTTACTGTGTCGTCTTTTAGATTTTCCGAATAGCGCACACCTTTTAACAATTGATCTAGTTTAAGTAACTGCGACAGCGAATCGTTCTTACTTTTTGCTATGTAAATTTCCACGCTATCTATTTTCTGCCGCTCAGGTAGCTGTGCGTTTTGAGCATTGACACATAGTGTAGATAACTCACATAAGAATAGTATGAGAAATAAACAGAGGCCCTTCTTAAAAAAAAAATATCTAGTTAACATTGCTGCCAAGATAGCAAAAAGCCTCAAACAACAGGTTTAAGGCTTTCTATTATATGTAAATTGAGTTTTTTATGTAGTTTTTGGTGGATCACGATCTGGTGGAGCCGTGGAACAATTAGCACATGCTAGCATAGTACTCAAATCTTTCATAAATTTGAACTCGTCTTTTGTGCTTTCTGCTACATACGCTGTTAATGCAAAGGCCATCATGGCGATAACTAGAATACT
>CAYGUY010000038.1:23161-34781 GCA_964353165.1 uncultured Maribacter sp. | reverse complement strand
TCCCCAAATCTTACCATGAACTTAACCTACTTATGCTATGGTTCTCCAAATGTATAATGGAGGGTGATACAAAAAAAAGGAAATAGATAAACATCCGATTCCTTGGTTGAATTACCTTATCAGAGATGTTTTTTTAAAACTAGTGATGTATCAATGGATGCCTAAAGTATTTACGGTGATTTTTGTTGGCGCTCTTTTTCATGTAGTTTAAGGAGTTGCGTTTAAAGTTCTAACACTTTAAAAAGTAAGGAACAATAAGATTACTTAATATTAAAAATAACTAGGAATACGATGTAAAATAAAAAAGGTGGAGCGCTGCCCCACCTTTTTTCCCCAAATCTTACCATGAACTTAACCTACTTATGCTATGGTTCTTCAAATGTATGATGGAGGGTTACATAAAAAAAAGGTATCGGTCAAAAACCCAAATTACTAGGTTCAAAAGCAGTTATCCTATGGTAAATTGGTAAATAATGAAATGATTGCCGAGGACCTATTTTACCATTAAGAGTTCCATAAAGCCGTAAATAGTATTACAGGGGCATAATTTCATGGACAACAAGATTAGGATTAGTTTAAAGAAGAATTATTAGTATACATTTAGTGATATAATTATCCGCGTATAATAAAGGACCGATGAATGATATCGAATAAAAAAGGTGGAGAAGTCTCCACCTTTTTTGCCCCAAATCTTACCATGAACTTAACCTACTTATGCTATGGTAAGTTCAAAACTAATTTTGTTGTGTCCAAATAGCCTATGCTATCGTTCAAATACCTGTTTTATCGATGAAATGCCGTTATTGACTGTTTAATTGATTAAATCTAATAGGCGCGTTCGTTTTTACCTTCGTAAAAATTTATAAATGCCTTGTTAACAACTCGGTTTCCACCTGGTGTAGGGTAGTTGCCTGTAAAATACCAATCACCTAAGTTTTTAGGGCATGCTATGTGCAGATTGGAAATGGTTTGGTAAATTATTTGGACTTCGGCGTTTATCTCTGGAGAACTCAAGAGAACACCTATTTTTGCAGAAATTTGATTTGCAGAGTATGGTGCGTAAAATTCTTTAACGTAATTAACAACATCCTTGTCTTTAGATTTTAATTGCTTCTTACACTTCTCATAAATAGCTTCTACGACGTGCATTGATCCGTTATCTTCATGCAAGGCTAAGGCCGCTTTAAATGCTACAAAATCTTCTAATTTGGCCATATCTATTCCATAACAATCTGGATATCTGATCTGTGGTGCAGAAGAAACGACGATGATTTTTTTGGGAGATAGCCTATCCAATATGCGTAATATACTTTTCTTAAGGGTTGTTCCCCTAACAATACTATCGTCAATAATAACTAGATTATCTCCTTTTTTTACTGAACCATAGGAGATATCGTAAACGTGGGCTACCAAATCGTCCCTACTATCGTCCTGGGTGATAAAAGTTCTTAGTTTTGCATCCTTGATAGCAACTTTTTCTATTCTTGGGCGTATCTCTAAAATAGCATGTAGTTCCTCACTTGTAATTTTTGAGCCTATCGCCAGTATTTGTTCTTCTTTTTTCTTATTCAAATAGTTTTGCGCCTCTTTTACCATACCAAAAAATGAGGTTTCCGCTGTATTTGGTATATAGGAAAACACCGTGTTCTTAATATCGTGGTCTATTGCCTTTAAAATCTGAGAGAATACTAATTTACCTAGTTCTTTTCTTTCCTGATATATTTCTTTATCGCTCCCTCTGGAAAAATAAATACGCTCAAAGGAACAAGCCTTGCGCTCTGTAGGTTCTAGAATTTGTTTAATGTCAGAAGAACCATTTTTCTTTATAATTATAGCATGTCCTGGATCCAGTTCTTTTACTTCCTCATAAGGCACATTGAATACGGTTTGTATGGCAGGTCTTTCGGAAGCAACTACAACGATTTCATCGTCTCTATAATAATAAGCTGGTCTTATACCGGCAGGGTCCCGAAGAACAAAAGCGTCACCATGACCCAGTAAACCGGCCATTGCATAACCACCATCAAAATTTTTAGCCGCTCTCCTTAGAATTTTGGATACTTTTAGTCGCTCGGCTATAATAGGCGAGGCTTCTTGTTTCGTATACCCTTCCTTTTTTATTTCTTTATATAGTTTAGCAACGGCATCATCTAGAAAATGGCCTATTTTTTCCATTACCGTAACTGTATCCGCCATTTCCTTAGGATGTTGGCCTAGCTGAATTAGGTTGTCGAACAGCTCATGAACGTTGGTCATGTTAAAGTTCCCTGCCACAATAAGATTACGGTGCATCCAATTATTTTGTCTTAGGAAGGGGTGTACGCTTTCTATACTGTTTTTGCCAAACGTGCCATAACGCACATGGCCTAGAAGTAATTCCCCTATATAAGGGATATTCTTTTTTTGTAAGGCTACATCATTTTCATACTCTGGATGTTCCTTCAGTTCTCTATTAATACGATCGTTTATTTGTGCAAAAATATCTTGGATGGGCTGTTGTTCGCAGGACCGAACTCTGCTCATATAACGTTGCCCTGCATCTACATCTAACTTTATACTGGCGAAACCAGCACCGTCTTGACCACGGTTATGCTGTTTTTCCATCATGAGGTACATTTTATTCACTCCATAAAATGCAGACCCATACTTTTCTTTATAGTATTCTAAAGGTTTAAGTAATCGGATAACGGAGATACCACACTCGTGCTTAATAGCGTCACTCATGATTATATAGGTATGTTAAAAAAACCCCAATCTTGGGGCTTGTTATTATTGTAATTCAATGTCAAATTGTGTTAGCGCTTTAAACTGGTGTAGTCGTTTGTTTACTTCTTTAAAGCTTAGATTTACCATCCGTTCAGTTCCAAAACGTTCTACGCAGAAAGATGCCAGGTTGGATCCGTGTATTACCGCTTTCTTCATATTTTCAAAAGATATATCACCGGTAGCTGCAAGGTAACCTGCAAATCCTCCTGCAAAAGTGTCACCTGCGCCAGTTGGGTCAAAAACCTCTTCTAGTGGTAAGGCCGGAGCAAAGAAAATCTGTTCACGGTTAAATAGCAAAGCACCATGTTCCCCTTTTTTAATTACTACATATTTAGGTCCCATATCGTATATTTTGCGTGCAGCCTTAACCAGAGAGTATTCGCCGGTAAGTTGACGGGCTTCTTCATCGTTTATGGTTATTACGTCTATATGTTTAATGGTTTCCAATAAACTGTCCAAGGCATTATCCATCCAAAAATTCATCGTATCCAATACGATAAGTTTTGGTCGTTTTTCCATCTGGTTTATTACACTCAATTGTACGCCTGGATGCAAATTGCCTAACATAACAACTTCAGCGTCCCTATAAGCCTTTGGCACAACAGGATTAAAATCTGCTAAGGTGTTTAGTTCGGTCACCAACGTGTCTCTAGTATTAAGGTCGTTATGGTATTTTCCTTTCCAATAAAAAGTC
Organism: uncultured Maribacter sp.; assembly: GCA_964353165.1. Classification (GTDB taxonomy): domain Bacteria; phylum Bacteroidota; class Bacteroidia; order Flavobacteriales; family Flavobacteriaceae; genus Maribacter. The sequence goes on along the minus strand of CAYGUY010000038.1, from coordinate 31,321 downwards.
TTCCCGTCTTTAACGATTTCTAAATTGCAAATATCGATATTCCTGGAAGTGATAATGTCCAAATATTCTTGTGGAAAGTCCTCTCCTACTATAGAAACAATAGTGGAATCTACTTCAAATTGAGAGGCCGATAATCCAATAAATGTTGCAGCGCCGCCTAAAATTTTATCTGTTTTCCCAAAAGGGGTCTCAATTTCATCAAAAGCAACCGTCCCTACAATAACAAGTTTACCCATTTTTTGGTTATAAATATGCTGCAAATATACAGTTTTAGTAGCCTAATGAAAATTGGTTTTAGCAGGAATAATCAATTTTTAAAAAAGTAAGACTCAATGGTATGTCATTTATTAGAGTAAAGCTTCTCTAACTAAGAGAACTAATTTCTATTTTCTACCAAAGTCAGCCGGGATTTCTCCCCACACCTTCGTCTCCCATTTTACGATGGGCGTGCTGTAAGAATTGCTCTTTAGCCATTTCACTGCACGGCGAACCAAATCGAACAGTTCTTTATTTTTTTCTGTCTCCGCTAATTTTGTGTTGCAGTTTTTTTTGCGAACCCAGCTCATAGCAGTACGCGAATCTGTGTAGATTATTCGATTACTATTATTTTGTTGTAAAAATGCAAGACCATGTACAATAGCTAAAAACTCTCCAATATTGTTGGTCCCTTGAGGAAATGGCCCTTGTTTAAAGAGTTTCTTTTTTGTTTTGGTATCTACCCCTTGATATTCCATAATCCCCGGATTTCCGCTAGAAGCCGCATCTACCGAAATAGAATGATAGTTAGGTTGCCCAATGTTCAGTAATTCTTGCCGAGAAATTACTTTTTCTTCTTTTTTCTTTCCTTTGTAATCTGCGTAGTTGCCGTCAAACGCTTTTTGGGCTACATCAAAACTTTCAAATGACTTGTATTCCGCACCTTTATAGCCTTCAATCGCCTTTTTGCAAGCTGCCCATGTTTTATGAATACCTGGTTGCTTACCTTTCCATACGACGTAGAATTTTGTTTTTTTTGACATGTTTTTTCCTTTCTTAAGTGCAGCCAAGTCGAATTGTAAACTCAAAAACAAGATTTTCGATGTTGCTTTAGCCTTCGAACTTTAAAATTCTAATCTTTTTTGGATAATAGTTCCGCGATTACCTTAGGGAAATGTTCATATTCCAATTGATGCACTTTTTCTGCAATTTGTTCAGCGGTATCTTCTGGAAGAATAGTTGTTTTAGCCTGATGGATTACAGCTCCTTCATCGTAATTTTCGTTTACGTAATGTATGGTAATCCCAGTCTCGGTATCCTTATTCTCTTTAACCGAACGGTGAACGTGCATACCATACATTCCTTTTCCTCCATATTTTGGCAAAAGAGCAGGATGTATGTTTATTATTTGGTTGGGGAAGGATGAGATAAGGGTTATAGGAATTTTCCATAGAAAGCCAGCTAATACGATAAGATCTGGTTTTAATGATTTTAGTAGTTCTAACACGCAATCACTTGCGTTAAAGGCTTGTTTATTAAAACATAAAGCACTGATTTTCAATTTTGTGCATCTATCCAAAACTTTGGCATCCCTTTTGTTAGTAAGTACAGCGGCGATGGTAATGTTTGGGTCATGCTCAAAATAGTTAGCTATATTTTCTACATTGGAGCCGGAACCGGAAGCAAGTAATACAATTTGTTTAGGTTTCAAAAAATAATGGATTTAGTGTAAAAAAATAACTTATGAACCGTGGCATAGAAAAACGAACAAAGCAAAAGAATAGAGAACACAACGTTTACTAAGCAAATATCTGATATTCAACGACTTTTTTCCGCAACCTTTAAACCTTGCCAAAACAAAATAATTATTAAGGTAAAATTACTACTCTTGTATTTAATTTGATTAAATTACGTCACATTTTAACGACAAAAGGTGTTATTAAACCAAAGTTTTTTATTTTTGCCATCAATTTAAATTTTTAAAACCAATATTATTATGTCAGACATTGCATCAAGAGTTAAAGCTATCATCGTTGATAAATTAGGAGTTGATGAGAACGAAGTGGTAACAGAAGCTAGCTTTACTAACGATTTAGGGGCAGATTCATTGGATACTGTTGAGTTAATCATGGAGTTCGAAAAAGAATTTGATATTCAGATTCCAGATGACCAAGCTGAGAACATCGCGACAGTAGGCCAAGCAATTAGCTATATAGAAGAAGCGAAATAAGTTATGATTTCTCTGAAATAGAGTCTAAAATTATCCATGTGGTAAATGCTCCGCATGGATAATTTTTTTTAATTTACATTGGTTTATATTTTAAACTAAAACAAAGTTCAATGCAATTAAAGCGAGTTGTGGTTACCGGATTAGGGGCACTTACCCCAATTGGTAATAATATTGAGGAATATTGGAACGGTCTTATAAGTGGTAAAAGTGGTTCTGCACCACTTACTTACTATGATGCGGAAAAATTCAAGGTAAAATTCGCCTGTGAACTAAAAAATTATAATATAGAGGACCATTTTGATAGAAAGGAAGGCCGTAAGCTTGATAAGTTCGCACAATATGCCCTTATTTCTTCAGACGAAGCTATCTTAGATTCCAAGCTAGATTTGGACAAAATTGATAAATTCCGTGTAGGAGTTATATGGGGTGCGGGTATTGGCGGTCTAGAAACTTTTCAAAACGAGGTAATGAACTTTGCCGCCGGAGATGGAACGCCAAGATTTAATCCCTTCTTCATCCCTAAAATGATTGCGGACATTGCACCCGGGAATATATCTATCAAACACGGTTTTATGGGACCTAACTACACTACGGTCTCTGCTTGTGCATCTGCTGCAAATGCAATGATAGATGCATTAAATTATATACGACTAGGACATTGCGACGTAATTGTTACAGGAGGTAGCGAAGCTGCAGTTACTATTGCAGGAATGGGTGGTTTCGGAGCCATGCACGCCTTATCTACAAGAAATGATAGTCCAGAAACAGCCTCAAGACCTTTTGATGCCACTAGAGACGGATTTGTACTTGGAGAAGGTGCTGGGGCATTAGTACTTGAGGAATATGAACACGCTAAGGCAAGGGGAGCAAAAATATATGCAGAAGTAGCTGGTGGCGGACTTTCAAGTGATGCTTATCACATGACCGCACCGCATCCAGATGGAATCGGGGTTGTAAGGGTGATGGAAAATTGTCTTCGTGACGCGGGAATGAATATAAATGAAGTAGATGCCATCAATACGCATGGTACCTCAACTCCATTAGGAGATGTTGCGGAGCTTAAAGCTATTTCGAAAGTATTTGGCGAACATGCCAAGAACATCAATATAAATTCTACGAAATCTATGACAGGGCATCTGCTGGGAGCTGCGGGGGCCATTGAGGCTATCGCATCTATTTTGTCTATGGAGCACGGAATTGTGCCTCCTACCATTAATCATACTACAATAGACGAAAATATAGACCCAAGTTTGAATTTAACATTAAATAAGGCCCAAAAACGCGAGGTAAATGTTGCCATGAGCAATACCTTTGGTTTTGGAGGGCACAATGCTTGCGTTGTCTTTAAAAAAATAAAGTAAAATAGTTAATGGAATTCCCTAAAAATATATTCAATTCCCATCCCAAAGAGGATGGGGATTTTTTTTTAGGGATAAAACAAATTCTTGGATTTAAGCCAAAGAATTTAAAGTTCTATAAAAAAGCGTTTCTTCATAGGTCCATGAATAAAAGGGACGAGGACGGTAACGCAATGAATTATGAGCGGTTAGAATTTTTAGGAGATTCTATGTTAGGTACAATTATTTCCAAACATTTATACAACGAAGTGCCTAATGGTGATGAGGGATACCTAACAAAAATGCGTTCTAAAGTTGTGAGTAGAGAACATCTTAACGAATTAGGGAAAGACCTAAAATTAATAGATTTTGTGGAGAGCAGGATTCCCAAATCCCATTTTGGGGAAAATATACATGGTAATGTGTTTGAGGCTTTGGTAGGAGCAATTTATTTGGATAGGGGTTATCCTTATTGTGAGAAATTTATCAAAAAAAGGGTTGTAGAGCCTTACGTAGATATAGAGCAATTGGAAGGTAGGGTGATTAGTTACAAAAGCCTTGTCATAGAATGGTGTCAAAAGCAAAAGAAATCGTTTAAATACGATGTTTACGATGATACGGGAAATGATTCTCTTAAGCATTTTGCCGTTAAACTATCTATTGGAGATACAGTAGTCTCAAAAGCTAGGGCTACATCAAAAAAAAAGGCTGAAGAGCGCGCTTCTAAAAGGGCCTTTTTTGCGCTACAGAACAAAATGAAGAACTGAATCCATCAGTTACAATAAAATACTAACGTTTTTATAACTTTTTATATATCTTAAAGATCTTTGTTTTTAGGCTTTATTCGTGAATAATCCTATATTTACCTCTTGTTTTAACTACTATGGCGGCAGTCCACAAAATCAACGAGGATTTTTACGATGATTCATTCGTTTTGATTGCAATTCATGGCACTTTGGAGGATTATGCCATGGTCTACCATTTAAATAAGGAGCTAAAAGCAAATTTTAAAAGGTCTAACAGGGACTTTGATTTATCGGAAAACAGTTCTTTTCCGTGGTTTGAATGGGAAGATAAATTTCATGATAGGTATTGGGTTCTTATTGCGAATAAAAGTATAAAACAAGAGTTACAAATAAACAACGATTTGTTTCAAAACGAAACAACATATAGCAAACCTAGGCTTGTTCCTGAATATAAGGACGTAGACTATTTTTTAAAGATTGAAGAAGATGAAGGGCTTCAGGGTGACGAAATAGTGAAGGTCCTTTCTAAAATCCCAAAAGTAATGATAGTGTATGCGGTAGGAACCGCTAAATTAAAATCAAAGAACAACTTAATATTTTAAGTATGCCAAACAAAAAAAAGACAAAAATAGTAGCTACCCTTGGGCCTGCTACCAGTACAAAAGATGTACTTAGAAAGATGATGCTAGCAGGAGTAGATGTGTTTAGAATCAACTTTTCCCATGCCGACTATGATGACGTAAAGGAGCGCGTAGGCATGATTCGTGAATTGAATGAAGAATTAGAAATCTATACTTCTATTCTTGCAGATTTACAAGGGCCTAAATTAAGGGTAGGAGTAATGGCCGGAGAGGTCGTCGTAAGTCCAGGAGACGAGATTACTTTTGTTACCGGGAAGCCTTTCGAAGGAACTGCCGAGAGGGTTTATATGAATTACAAAGAGTTTCCCAGGGATGTAAAACCCGGTGAGCGTATACTTTTGGATGATGGAAAATTAATGTTTGAGGTCGTTGCAACAAATGGGGAGAACGAGGTAAAGGCAAAGGTAATCCAAGGAGGTCCGTTGAAATCTAAAAAAGGTGTAAACCTTCCTAATACCAACATATCCTTGCCCGCGCTTACTGAAAAGGATATCAAAGATGCAGAGTACGCTATTTCGTTGGATGTGGATTGGATCGCACTTTCTTTTGTACGATTTAGTCAAGACCTTATTGATTTACAGAATATTATAAGCAAGCATTCGAAGTATAAAATTCCGATCATAGCAAAAATAGAAAAGCCGGAAGCAGTTGAAAATATCGATAAGATTGTAGCTTATTGTGATGGTTTAATGGTAGCTCGTGGAGATTTAGGGGTAGAAGTTCCCGCTCATGAAGTTCCATTGATTCAAAAACAACTGGTATTACGGGCAAAAAGAGCCAGAATACCTGTAATCATCGCAACACAAATGATGGAGACTATGATTACCAGCCTTACACCAACAAGGGCAGAGGTAAACGATGTTGCCAACTCTGTTATGGATGGTGCGGATGCCGTAATGCTATCCGGTGAAACGTCTGTAGGGAACTATCCGGTACAGGTAATCGAAAAGATGACCAGTATCTTAAAGAGTGTTGAAGGAAGTGAACTTATAAAAGTACCGCACGAACCACCACATGTAAGGACTAAGCGTTTTATTACAAAATCCATTTGCTATCATGCCGCCTTAATGGCCAATGAAATCAAGGCAAAGGGAATATCAACCCTTACAAATAGTGGTTACACGGCTTTCCAAATTTCTGCATGGAGACCAAGTGCACATATTTTGGTGTTTACTTCTAATAAGAGAATACTCACACAACTGAATTTGTTGTGGGGCGTAAAAGCGTTCTACTACGATAAGTTTGTTTCTACAGATGAAACTATAGATGATGTAAACCGTATGGCTTGCAAGAAAGGATACTTAGAGGTTGGGGATATGTTGGTGAGTTTGGCCGCAATGCCAATTAAAGATAAAGGAATGGTAAATACGCTAAGGGTTACCGAAATAGAAAGCTGTAATTTTTAGGAATTTATACACGGTATGTATAGCAGAGAAACCCGCATTTAGCGGGTTTTTTATTAGAATACTCTTATCATTTGATACAGCTTAAGCTACTTCGCGCTCAAAAGCGATGAAGTTAATGACTTTGCCCGCTTGGTCCAATACCGGTTGCCCATGTATCCAGCATTTATAGGTGCTGCCGTCTTTTCTATAATTAGTTACTATAGTTTCAAAAGAACGTTGTTCCTTGATAGCGGTTGAAATTAATTGTAATGATTTTTTACAGGTCTTTTCTCCTTGAAACATTTTTGGCTTATTGCCAATAATTTGCTCCGGCTTATAACCGTTCATCTTCCAAATATTTTTGGTGGCATAGACGATATTTAACTTGGCATCCGTAATAACGATTACATGTCCTTTGTCCTGTAATTCTTCCTTAAATATAGTATCATTGAATGCCCATGCATTTTCCTTGGACAATTTTATAAGTGAATTGAGATCATTGGATTCGTCACACGTTTTGTCAAAATTAAGTGAGTAAAAATCCCAAGAAGAAATGGGTAAGGGTTTTATATTTAAAGACTTATGAAATCTTCGTACGGCATCATCGTAATTAGCAATATTCATATGTTAGTGCTGGTATTAAAATATTTTTTTTCATAACAATTGACAATAAAGCTATAAAAACCATCTATTCAGTTCAAATTAATGTGAATGATTAACAGTCTTGTTTAATAATTTATTCGTTTTAATTTCCTTAAGCATTGTAAAGGATGAACAAAAAAACAGACTAAAATTAAAGTTATAAGCTATTTCACATTAAAATTCTTATGTATTACGAATATTACAACCGTAAACTTGGTTCTCTTTTAGGGGTTACTACTGACGTTCATACCGACGAGAATTTGTTCTCATTCAGTTCTGGGAATATTGCCATTTTATGGAACAGAAATGAAACAACGGTATGTTTTAGTCTTGACGGTGAGGTAATCTCCCTGCTTCCCAACCAAGTAGTTACGACCACTTACTTGCAGCGTGTTACGTATTCTAGGAAGGAGCCACCATTAACTGCCTTTCTTTTTAACAGGGAGTTTTATTGTATCAATGATCATGATAGCGAAGTCTCATGTAATGGGATATTGTTTTTTGGAACACAGGATATACCTATTATTACGATTCCTGAAAATCAGCTAACGAAGTTAAATTTGTTACATGATATTTTTATCGAGGAGTTTTCTACCACAGATGAGATTCAGGGAGATATGCTACAGATGTTGTTAAAGCGTCTCATTATTATATGCACGAGATTAGCCAAAGAGCAGCACATCGTTAAAACCATGGATAATGAACAAATTGATGTGGTTCGTAAGTTTAACGTTTTGGTAGACACCCATTTTAAGACGAAAAGAAAAGTAGGTGATTATGCGAAGCTTTTATTTAAAAGTCCAAAAACACTTTCTAATTTATTTGCGTTGTACAATCAAAAATCACCACAGCAGATCATTTTGGAACGATTGGCACTCGAGGCCAAAAGGTTAATTAGCTTCACGGATAAACAAAATCAGGAAATAGCTTATGACCTTGGTTTTAACGACCCCGCCCATTTTAGTAGGTTCTTCAAGAAAATGACAGGGTTTTCTCCTTCCCGGTTCAAAGAAAAAAGTAAGTTATCCGCATAAAGGGAAATATGTACAAGTAGTCGGGCAATAGCTCCTAACAAATACCTTTATTCTCATCGCATCTTTGTAGTGTACTTTAAAAACAAAGAAAGATGAAACTAAAACAAGCTTCCATTTTTAATCTGATAGAAATCTTCGGTCAGCCGAGAGCAACACAAGCCAACACCTT
>CAYGUY010000038.1:0-23061 GCA_964353165.1 uncultured Maribacter sp. | reverse complement strand
TTTTTAATCTGATAGAAATCTTCGGTCAGCCGAGAGCAACACAAGCCAACACCTTTAGTACAGCGTCGCATTGCGAGCAGAAGTATCATCACGATTTCTATTGCGATGTAGAGAAACCATTTATATCCATTTAATTAAAAAGTAACAGCCGTTGTTCAGAATGTATTTAAAAAATAATACCGCAGGAACAATACCCAAATTTAGTAACATAGAAATTTCTGTCATTGCAGAAATAAAACAAAACAACGTAATTATGAGCACATTCAATGTACCCACAACGGAAGAGGTTACCACTGCTAACCAAGCTATTTTTGATAATCTAAAAAATGCACTTGGTTTTGTACCCAATCTTTACGCCACCTATGCACATTCAGAAAACGCACTGGGAAATTATTTAGCCCTTAGTGGAGTAAAAACGTCCTTAAATGCAAAACAGAAAGAAGTGGTAAACTTGGCCGTTAGTCAAGTGAACGAATGCCTGTATTGTCTTGCCGCCCATACGGCCATTGGTAAAATGAACGGTTTTAACGATTCTCAAATATTGGAGCTAAGAGCTGGTAAAGCCTCTTTTGATACTAAATTGGATGCTTTGGCTTAATTATAAAACGTAGGCCTTCCGTTGAAAGTAAGGCATAAAAATCTATATAAATCGAAGTTTCCGTATTACGGAAAAAATTAAAATCAAGTACTTATGAAAAATTTAATAGCAGTAGTAGTAATCGTATTTGGAACCCTATTTAGTGTAAATGCCCAAGACAAGATGATGAAGAAGGACAAAATGATGGGTGAAACGGCCAAGGTAATCGCGCTAGAGCAGATTTCCGGAGAGTTTATCCAGAAAGAAGTAACCGTGTCGGAGGGTACCTATGTTTTTGAAATATCCAATAATGCAGTAGGTCATAATGTAGGGTTTGTTCTGGTGAAAAAAGGGGATGACGTCTTCAAGCCGGAGAACCATATTAAAACCGCTTATGTTAAAGAACAGGTGGTCAATGGTAAAAAGCAAATGTCTAATCCTACAACTTTGCAAAAAGGAGAATACGTCTACTTTTGCCCATTAAACCCGACCGCTACCGATAACACGTTGACGGTAAAATAAGTGAGTTTGTGTTTAGTGTTGGGGCTCCCATTCGGCGTTATGCCGTATGGGAGTTTTTTAATCTAAGTAATTCCGGGACTATGTTTAGCACTTAGGCTAAAATGAAACGAGCTGGACTTGCCTGGGATATTAAAAATCGAATTTCAATTGAACCAAAATGGATGCTTCTTCCGGTTTGGTTTTTTCTGTTTTGTCCGTATTCAAATTAGCAAGGGAAATTCCCAATAAGCGTACGGAGTTTTGAAGTGCCTCTTGGTAGAGTAGTTCTTTTGCGATTTCTAGAATTAAATCCTTATCGGCTATATAATAGGGGAGGGTCTTACTTCTAGTATTTAATGTAAAATCACTGTACTTTATTTTTAAGGTTATTGTTTTACCTGCGATTTTTGTTTTTTGAAGTCGTCTTTCTAATTCTGTTGCAATGTGTTCCAAACGCTCTAGCATAAAAATCTCACTGCTTAGGTTTTCGTTAAAGGTACGTTCCGCACCAACGGATTTTGGAATCCGGTGCGGCTTCACCTCGCTGTTATGAATGCCGCGCACCACATTATAGTAATAGGTGCCGCTCTTCCCGAAATGGGTGTCCAAAAATTCGCCCGACTTCGTTTTTAGGTCTTTTCCCGTGAAAATTCCTAGTTGGTACATTTTTTCAGCGGTTACTTTTCCCACCCCATAAAATTTTCTGATTTCCAAAGCCTCCAAAAACGCCAGTACTTCCTCTGGGTTTACTGTTTTTTGTCCGTTGGGTTTGTTGATGTCACTGGCCACCTTGGCGATAAATTTATTTATAGAAATTCCGGCGGATGCATTTAGACCGGTTTCTTCTAGAATACGTTGTCGAATTTCCTTGGCAATCAAAGTTGCGGACGGATTCCCTTTCTTGTTGATGGTCACGTCCAGATAGGCCTCGTCCAAGGACAAAGGTTCCACCAAGTCTGTATATTCATGGAAAACCGACCGTATTTTTTTGGATATCTCCTTGTACCGATCAAAACGCGCCTTTACAAAAATAAGCTCGGGACAGTTTCGTTTAGCCAGTACGCTGCTCATGGCACTACGCACCCCAAATTTTCTGGCCTCATAACTAGCAGCGGCGACAACACCTCGTTGTGAGCTGCCACCAACGGCTATAGGCTTACCTCTAAGTTTCGGATTGTCCAATTGCTCTACAGAGGCATAAAAGGCATCCATATCTACATGAATGATTTTTCTTTGCGGTATGTTAGTAGTCCTCTCCATGCTAGACCAGTAAAGTTAGGAATCCGTTTTGGCTTGGAGTTCTTTTATATTGCTTTAACTGTATTTTGTTTAAGCCATACATTTCAAAATCATTGAAAATATAATTGAAGGAGCAAGTGTCTAACTGAACATAAGACCCGACTAGTTTTTGTGGCTAGTCGGGTTTTACAACATCGAGTAGTTTAAGATGCTTTACCGTTATTGATTTACATGGTTTTTAACCCACTTAAAACTACCATCTATGTTGTCAAACAACTGTTCTTCGGGCACCAAGTCAGGTATTATATCTATGGATGTCAGTAAATCTTTTGGTTGTTCTTGCAATCCTGTTAGTACCACTTTTACATCTCTTAGGGCCAAGTCCAGTATAGCATTTTCAAGTGCATAAATACCGGATTGGTCTACGTAGGGTACGCGGTCCATGCGTATGACCAGCACTTTTATACCTGACCCAATACTTTTTACCTGCTCCTGAAAGTGAGAGGTAAACCCAAAGAACAATGGGCCATATAAGTGTTTAATATAAATTTGATCTTTGAACTTCTCATAGAATTCCGTTTCATCTTCCCATGGTTTTTCGCCATCGAATCCTGCCAAGGTTCCTACTTCCATACCTTCTTCCCCAATATCGCTCGCACGTTTCATAAATAATAGGGCGGCAAGTGTTACCCCGATACCAACAGCCTGAATTAAACTGCCGAAAGTAGTCCAGAGCAATACCAAAATAAGAACTGCGGCATCTGCTTTCGGCACTAATTTTAGGTGTTTTAGACCTTTCATATCAACAATTTTAAATCCTATCGGAATTAGGATGCCGGCTAAAACTGCTAAAGGAATATAGGCTGCCAAAGAGCTTAGGCCCAATAAAATGGCTAATAAAAAAGCTCCGTGTAATGCACCCGATAATCGCGTTTTACCACCAGAATTAATGTTCACTACCGTACCTTTTGTAGCACCTGCTCCAGGGATACCACCAATCAAAGCCGCTGCCATATTACCGATACCCTGCCCTATAAGTTCGCGGTTACTGTTATGCTTGGTTTTGGTCATATTATCCGCAATAACAGAAGTCAGCAAAGAATCTATAGAGCCCAATACGGCCAGTACCATACCATATTCCAATACTAAAAAGTAAGCGCTACTATCAATGGTAAACAATCCTTCTAGTTGTAACGAGGGTAATCCGGAAGGAATTTCACCAATAATAGGAACATCCCATTTAATAAAGTATGCAAAAATGGAAACAACGATCAATGCGACCAATGGGCTGGGAATGGATTTGTTGATTTTCGGAAACAGATAATAGATAGCCACTGTCATACCTCCCAAGGCAAGCGCTTGCCAATTAAAATCGCTAAACAGCCGTGGTAAGTCGGCCATTACTTTCAAGGTTGATTTTGCCGAATCCAGCCCCACAAAAGGAAAAATCTGAAGTATGATGATAATCAAACCTACCCCGCTCATAAATCCTGAGATTACCGGATAGGGAAAATATTTGATATATCCTGCGATGTTGATCAAACCGAAAACAATCTGTAAGGCACCGCCTACCAAAAAACTAAGGAGGATAATGCCCATGGCATCCTGTAAGCTGCCCGCCACTTCAATGGCGTTGGCTACCAATGCTGCCGAAACAACGGTCATTGGACCGGTTGGGCCACTAGCCTGTGTGGCCGTGCCGCCAAAAAGTGCCGCTAAAACACCAACGGCAATGGCTCCGTATAAGCCGGAAATTGCACCCAGACCAGATTGAACGCCAAAAGCCAAAGCTAATGGTAGTGCAACTACACCGGCTACAAGTCCGCCGGTAAGATCTCCTTTAATATTGCTGAAATCGAATATATTTTTGAACATGGATGCGGTTTAAGGTTGGTTAAAAAAGCGACTACAGAAAATCTACTTCGCCAGTATCCATGTCATAAACCCCACCAATGATTTTAATCTCTCCTTGGTCTTCCATTTTCTTTAAAATAGGACTCTTGGTTCGTATATCCTGAATGGTTTTTCTAACGTTGCTCTCGCATGCCAAATGGACAAACTCCGCATTTTTCGAAGTTCTGTCTCCGTCATATTTTACAGATTCTACCGCCGGTCTAATCTTGGATAACATAGCGGTAATATTCCCAAGTTTAACATCGTCTACCGCTGCTTTTACCGCGCCACAATGTTCGTGTCCGAGTACTAATATTACCTTGGACCCTGAAACTTTACAGCCAAACTCCATACTGCCTAAAATATCTTCGTTTACGAAATTCCCTGCAACACGAGCTACAAAAATGTCCCCTATACCTTTATCAAAAACATCTTCTACGGGTACTCGACTGTCTACACAGGATAGAATTACCGCTTTAGGGAATTGGCCGTTTACCGTTTTACGAATCTGTACTGTATGGTCACGAGCTGTAAGGTCTCCCTCAACAAATCTTTTATTGCCCTCTTTTAATCCAGTAATAACACCGTCAGGGGTTAGAAGAGCTTGTTCATCTGCAGTAAGTACTTTTTCTATTAATGGGGTTATTTCCCTAGTTCGTATTTCACCTGATGCGGTCTCTAACTGTATTGTAAGTTTTTTGTACGGACTCATAATTTTATCATTAATGGTTTATCGACCTCTAAAAATAAGCTTGGAATTGTTAAATAGAAAATTTAAACTATAATAAAAGGTTATGATTTCCATAAAATTTTATATCTAATTCAGGAAGAAACAAAAAAAAGAGATCTACTACTTTTTAAATAACCTCAAAAGTATAGTAAAGAATTATGATTCGGAAAAGCATAAAACTCAAACAAAATAAGGTCTTATTTTGCCAAAACGCCTTCTTTTTCTATAATAGGAATGGGTTTTAGATTAGTTGAAGTAACACTTCCACTCTCAAATATAAAGCGTTTTTCGTACAGTTTGTTGTCTGCATAGTATGTGACGAAAAACTCATTGTTGAAGGCAAGAACATCTTCCTGTACTACTTCTATTTTCTCAAAAGATTTTGCCTTTACGATTCCAATGGCATGCCGCATGGTCGATGTTTTTTTGTCCCCCTTAAAACCTTTGGAGACTACAATGACCATTTCAATGGGTGTTGTCCGGTCATTAAGAATATAGGCAATCCAATCCTTGGATAAAAACTCCTCGTTCCATTCATGTACTATAGCTACATAAACGTCCTTGGCAATAGGGATTTCAATATCTTTTTTCATAAAACGAAGACTCAGTTCAGTATGCCGAATATAACATGCATCAACTTATTATAATGCCCCTTTAAACTGTTCCAAAAATCTAATGTCGTTTTCGCTCAATAAACGTATATCAGAAATTTGATGTAGTAATAATGCAATACGGTCTATACCCATTCCAAAAGCAAATCCTGAATATTCCTCAGAATCGATTCCGCAATTTTTTAGAACGTTAGGATCTACCATTCCGCACCCCATAATTTCTAACCAACCGGTGCCTTTGGTCATTTTATAATCGGTTTCTGTTTCAAGTCCCCAATATACATCGACTTCCGCACTGGGTTCGGTAAAAGGAAAATAAGACGGTCTAAGCCGGATTTTAGATTTGCCAAAAAGTTCTGTGGTAAAATACTGTAGGGTTTGCTTTAGGTCCGCAAAGGACACGTCCTTATCAATATACAAACCTTCCACTTGATGAAAAAAGCAATGGGAACGTGCAGAAATGGCTTCGTTACGATATACTCTCCCCGGAGAAATGGTACGGATGGGAGGTTTGTTGTTTTCCATATAACGCACCTGAACGGATGATGTATGTGTACGTAATAAAATGTCTGGATTCGTTTGAACGAAAAAAGTATCCTGCATGTCCCGTGCCGGGTGGTATTCCGGCAAATTTAAAGCAGTGAAGTTATGCCAATCGTCTTCAATTTCCGGACCTTCGGATACATTGAAACCAATACGCGAAAAAATATCGATAATTTGGTTTTTTACAATGGAGATTGGATGTCTGGCCCCTAACTCAATAGGATTTCCGGGTCTGGTAAGATCACCATATACTCCTTTTTCTACTGTGTTTTTTTCTAAAGCGTTTTTTAGTTCGTTTACCTTATCAGTAGCGGTTTGCTTTAATTTATTGATGGCTTGCCCAAATTCTTTTTTTTGATCGTTAGGTACGTTTTTGAACTCGGCAAAGAAATTGTTTAATATTCCTTTTTTACCTAGATATTTAATTCGAAAATTTTCTACAGCGTCCTTATCGTCTGCCTTAAAATTTTTAACTAATTCAATATGTTCCTTAAGGGTGTTTATCATAGTTCAAAGCTAGTGTGGTAAAGGTAAAACTTTTTGTAAATTCCCCATTGTTTTTAACGGTTTTGATTTTTAGCCTATGGTTTGCCTAACGTACGTTGCTACCTGCAACTTTGTGTCCATTGTAGAATATACTTGAAACCAATATGTACAAGTTTTAAAAGAAAGTTATGTAAAATCGTTTCCCGTTTCCGTTTGTTTTTTCCCAAGGGCTAATTTAAAAAATCTGCTCTGGCGTATTGGATCAGGGTTTAATTATAATACGGTATTTAGGTTTATTCATAAAACGAAACTATACCTGTAGAAATATCGTACATAGCACCAATAATTTTTATTTCACCATAAGTTTCCATATCGGCCAGAATTTCGCTCCTTTGCCTAATATTTTCAATATTCATGTTTACGTTGACTTCGGAAACCTCATCTACGAAAGCTAGATTTTTTGAATTTCTTAAGTTTTCTTCTTTTGGTTCCTGAACGGCCGCTACAGCAGGTTCTATTTTCTTAATCAAGGCTGTAAGGTTGCCCATTCTTGCATGGTCGCAGGCACCTTTAATGGCGCCGCAGCTGGTGTGGCCCAAGACTACTATTAATTTGGTCCCAGCAAGCTTGCATGCAAACTCCATACTACCCAGAATATCTTCGTTTACGAAGTTACCCGCTATTCTAATACTAAAAATATCACCAAGTCCTTGGTCAAATACCAGTTCTGCCGATACTCTGGAATCTATACAGCTTAATATGGTAGCGAAAGGAAATTGACCCTCACTTGTATCATTTACCTGTTCCAAAAGATTGCGATGGGCTTTTAGGTTTTCTTGAAACCTCTGATTTCCTTCCTTTAAAAATTGTAGGGACTTTTCTGGGGTTAGAGTGGCTTGTGTTTCTTTTGTGTGTGCTTTCATTTTAATTTTTTAAAGCTATTTAAGCTCGTAATTACTTTATTTTTTATGCAGACCCCAACTTTTAATGATTTTTGTACCTATTTTTTTTGTGAGGTGGATGCAAGGAATTGAATGAAACTTTTTGGATTTTCAACTATTCCTTTTTCAGAAATTAACGTAATAGCGATATTCCTTTCTTTGGCTTTTACGGCAAAGTCTTCTAATATTTCAATAATATCATAATCTAGATACTTGGTCTTGGTAACATCTAACTCTAAATAGGTATCTCTTTCTATACGGTCTAGCTCTTTAAGGATAGCTCCTTTATTAAAAAAAGTAACTTCTTCTGCAAGGGTCATTTTTATCCTGTGCATACCATCACTCTTTTCTTTAATGTGTAGAAAGTGAGAATTTTGATAGCTTTTCATTAAAATAACGACGATACCTACCGCGAGGCCTAGTCCGATACCAATAAGCAGATCCGTAAAAACGATTCCTACTACGGTTACAATGAAGGGAACAAATTGTTTCCAACCTAAATTATACATTTGCGTGAATAACTTTGGCTTCGCTAATTTATAGCCCACAATTAATAAAATCGCAGCTAATACCGATAGCGGAATCATATTTAATAATGTTGGAATTAAAATAACCGATATTAGTAGCAGAAGCCCATGCAGTATAGTGGCCAATTTAGTTACACCCCCAGACTGAATGTTTGCGGAGCTTCTGACGATAACTTGCGTTATTGGTAATCCGCCAATGAGACCTGATATAATATTTCCTGTTCCCTGGGCCAGTAGTTCCCTATTTGTAGGGGTAACATTTTTATGGGGATCTATTTTATCGGTCGCTTCAACACAGAGTAGTGTTTCCAAACTTGCCACTAATGCTATGGTGAAGGCCGTTATCCAGATTTGGGGATCAGTTATAGCGTTAAAATTCGGAAAACTAAATTGTGAAAAAAACGATATCGCATCTTGCGGTACCGGTACACTGACCAAATGGGAGTCCGCAATGGATAACGTATCGCTCGTTTTGGTTAGAAGGTTAAAAAAAATACCTAAAAGTACTGCTACTAAAGGTCCCTGAACCACTTTAAAGAACTTAGCTTTTTTCGTTAAGATATTATCCCATATAAGGATAACTAATAATCCGATTATACCTACAACCATTGAGCCAACGATAAGGTTGTCCATGATATGATAAATTGCTGAAAATGTATTTTCGCCCGAAGGCTCTATAAAGCTATCTGCGCCCTCTGGCTCGGAATCATAACCAAAAAAATGTGGAATTTGCTTCAATATTATAATAATACCTATCCCCGTGAGCATTCCCTTAATCACTGACGATGGAAAATAATATCCTATTATACCTGCTTTTAGAATTCCAAAAACAATTTGAATTATACCACCAAGGACAACGGCAACAAGAAAATTTTGGTAGCCTCCTAAGGCTCCAATTGCGGTTAATACGATAGCTGCTAATCCTGCGGCCGGACCACTAACCCCAACCTTTGATCCACTTAAAGCGCCTACAATAACCCCACCTACAATTCCTGCGATTACACCGGAAAATAATGGTGCACCACTTGCTAAAGCAATACCTAGACATAGGGGAAGGGCTACAAAAAATACAACAATACTGGCTGGCAGGTCGTTTTTTAAATGTTTGAACATACTGGTATAAAGTTTTAAATATAATAGTAATGCTATTATATAGTGTTAAAATTAATTAAAAATCTTTGAGCAGTCTCAAAGATTTTGAAGTAACCCAACCAGTCTTGCCATCGGCAATCCTAATTTGTTTCCAATCGTTCAATTCTTCAAGGACACGTACCTTGGTTCCTGAATGTAGTACAAAAACGGCATCACTGGCAGTGTTGGGTTCAGCTTGTATACCAACTTCGTCAGCAAAAATTATGGCTGGGTTGTACGCTTTATAATCTTGATATTGTATGAGTGCAACTACTATAGAGATTATAGCGACCGATAGGGAAATAAGGCTTGAAATAAAGGACCATCTTTTTTTGGCAGAAAACTGCGCGTAATAAAAAACAATATAGAGGAGTACAAATAACATCATACAGACGACCGATAAGTACGCCCATTCATCAAACGTAAGCGCGCCCGTAACTGTTTTGTATATTTTGGACAAACCGGTCTCCGGCAATACGTCGATTGCATCCAGTGTCATTTGTTGCGCATAACCCAAATTGTTCTGTATTTCTGCATCGTTAGGGGCTAAGAGGAGTGCTTTTTCGTAGAAATAGATGCTATTGGCTACATCGTTTAATTTGTAATAGGAGTTTCCTAAATTATAATAGAGTTCGGCTGAATGCTGGCCGTTTGCTAGAATAGTTTTATAGAGCTTTATACACTTTTCATACGATCCCTCGTTGTATGCAGCAGTGGCTTGATCAAAGATAGATTCATTTTGAGCGGTCCCTGTAAGACCTAACAAAACCAGAAATATAATGATGCTGTTTTTCACGATATTATAATTGCTTGTCTATTAATGAAATTACCTCGCTGGCCTTCTCATAATCCTGCTGCATCTGTACATTGGAAAAAGGACTATACCTTGCCGCTTCACAGTTTTTTAGTAGTGCTAAAAAGCCATCAACGGTTTCGTGGTTCACTTTCTTTTTAAGCAGTAGTTCTGAAATTTTGTCCTTACTAAACTCCGAGGTCTCTATCTTTAATTTAGCTTTCAGATAATTATGCAATGCTTTTTCCAATGCTATATAAAACAAATCCTTGTTACCCAATTCTTTTTTGGCTTTGGAAAGATACTTTCTTGCAAGTCTATTGGCTTTTTTAATCTTATTCCCAACAACATCGTTCGCTATTTCATCTCTTTTCTTACGAAAAAGAATAGCAATCGGAATCAGTAATAATGGCCCAAAAAATAACAGATAAAAACGATTGGATCTAAAAAAATAGGTATTACCAATAGTACTTAAATTAGCATTCAACTTAATGAAATTAAATTGATTGTTTACCGCTACTACGCTTTTTTTATTTACAGCGTTCGGATTGGCGGTAGAGGTTCCTCCGCTGTAAGGTCCTTCAAGAACGTTTATGACAATTTCTTCTGAATTAAGGGTGGTATAGGTCTCCGTTCTTGGATTAAAAAAACTAAAAGCTACCGAAGGCATGGGATATTTTCCCCTAAATGCAGGAACTACAGTATAACTATTGCTTACTTTACCCTGCATGCCACCTAGAGTGGTGCGTACTGCCTCGCCAAATTCGGGCTCGTATACTTCAAGAGAACTTGGAAGATCTAGCTCTGGGAGCTTAAATAGCTTTAGGTTTCCTTTGCCTGTTACTTCTACAATGGCTTGTAATGACTCAGTTGCGTTTAAGCTTGTTTTACTCGTTGTAACAGAAAAATCAAATTCACCTACCGCACCATTGAAATTTGCAGGTTGATTCGTTAACGGTAAAGGTTTTACATCGATTGTTCTATTGCCTGCGGATACTGTTTTGTTTGTCTGCGCATAGACTCTTCCACCAAAAAAATCACGTTTACTGGTAGGTACATCTACTGTTACATCCAATGAAAGGGGTTCTATTTCTAGTTTTCCGGATTTCTGGGGATATAATACCACTCGTTTTAAGATTACGTAGCGATATGGTTTGCCTTTAAACGTTCCATTTTGGGCGTTTAGACTAGTAACTTTGATATCTTGGCTCCAAAAATTATTGTATTTGGGATTATCCAAAGGTTGATAGTTGGACACGCTTATAGAAGGACTAACATATAGTTTATACACCACCGTAATTGCCTCGTTCATATAGGGATTGGTTTTGGAAACTTCCGCAACCAAATGAAGGTTTTCATCGGCTACATCATCCGCTGTCATTTGATCACTAGGCTTGTCTACCGCTGCAGTAACCTCAACATTTTCGGGGAGTGATTTGTAGGTTTTGCCATCGATAACAATGGTAGCTTGATTAATGGTGAATTTTCCCTTGGCCGTTGGCGCCAGGGTATAGGAGTAGGATTTGGAGTAGCTACGTACACCGTTGATCCATGAGGAGCTGATGGCTTGTGATGGTCCCATAAGTACCCTGAAACCCGTGAAGTCTGGCGGGTTAAAATTATCGCCGTCTTTATTCATGGTAAAATCTACCCGTAAACGTTCGTTAAGCCCTAGTTTGGACTTACTTAACTTCATTTCGAATGTAACAGCAGTTGCGTCCTGTGCTTTTAAAATAAAGGCAAACAGAAATACACTTACAAATACGATTCTTTTTTTTAAATTCATATTACTATTACCAGTCCTTTTCGGTTTTTACTTTTGCGCCTTGCACTTTTTTAGCATCTATCTTTTCTTGAACTTGTTTCTCTGCATTTTGCATGGCCCTTAAGAGGTTCTCAATTTGTTGTTTGGAGAGTTGGTTAGGTCTTGGCTGCGGTTGCTCTTCAGGTTTGTCTCCTTGTTCGGGTTTTTTGTTCTGTTCTTTGTTTTCGTCACCATCACCGTTTTCATCTTCTTTTTCATCACCCTTATCTCCCTCATCTTTCTTATCTTCGTTTTCGTTTTCTTTGTCGTCGCCTTCCTTCTTGTCTTCGTCTTTTTGGTCCTCTTTGTTGTCTTCGTCCTTGTTGTCCTGATTTTGATCTTTATTTTCCTCGTCTTTTTTCAGGAGTTCCTTGGCCAAAGCTAAATTATACCGTGTTTCCTCATCTCCCGGATCGTTTCTTAGCGCTTCCTTGTACGCTTCTACAGCTTTGGCATAGTCTTTACGTTTCATAAAAACATTTCCCATGTTATGATAAGCGTTGTGCTTTTCCGTTTTGGCCGTTGCAGTTTCACCTGCTTCCTTAAATCTACCAAAAGCTTCGCTATAGGTTTCATTATTATAGTAAGCGTTACCTAAATTAAATGGCGCTGCGGTATTTTCAGAACTTTCGGAAATTGCTATTCTATAGTCTGCCTCTGCGTCAATAAAATTATCTTCCGAAAGTTTTTTATTTCCTTCCCATGTATAATTTTTTGACTCCCTTAGGTTCTTTTCTTTTGCCTTTACATCCTCTTCTTGAGCAAACACTGGGAGTGCTACAAAAAACACTAGAAGAATACATGTGATCTTTCTCATCTTAATCTATCTGTTTTTCGTTGAATAAATTTAATTTTTTGAGCCATTTTGTCTTACGGTCTAACACGAAAATCTCTAGGAAAAGGAATAAAAGGCCTGCTCCAAGAAACCATTGAAACTGGTCCTTATATTCTGCAAATTGTTTGGCCTCAAATTCTTTCTTATCCATTTTAAGAAGCTCTTCCTTAATAATTTCTACAGCCGCTTCAGTATTCGAACCATCAATATATTTTCCATTTCCCTCTTCGGAGATATCGACAAGTATTTCTTCGTTCAATTTGGTAATGACTACTTCTCCTTGGGCATCTTTTTTTAAACTTTCAACAATACCATTGCGTTTAAGAGGAATGGGAGCACCTTTAGAGTTTCCAACCCCAATAGTATATATTTGAATACCTTCATCTACAGCGTCTTCTACCGCATTCAACGTTGTGCCTTCAGAATGGTCTTCCCCGTCTGAAATGATGAAAAGTACTCGATTTGTTTGTTCATCATCATCATAAAAAGTGGTAGCCAATTCAATTGCTTCGTTTATAGCGGTTCCTTGAGAGCTTAACATATCTGTATTCATGCCCTGTAAAAACATTTTCGCTGCACCGTAGTCTGTAGTAATGGGAAGTTGAGGAAAGGCTTGGCCTGCGTATGCAATTATACCGATTCTATCGCTAGCCAATTGGTTAATAATTTCGGATACCAGTCTTTTTGCCTTTTCAATCCTATTTGGTGCAATATCCTCTGCAAGCATACTTTTAGATACATCTACCGCGAATACAATATCTACACCTTCTCGTTTTACCGTTTCTAATTTGGTTCCGACTTTAGGGTTGACAAGACCGATAATTAGTCCGCAAAGCCCTAAGAGAAACAATATAAGCTTTAAGGTGCCTTTGTAAAAAGAGCGATTTGGCGTTAATCTTTTTAAAAGTGTGGCATCGGCAAATTTTTGCTGTGTCTTCTTTTTCCAGACGATCAATAGCATGAATAAAACTAGTATCACCGGTATGATGAAAAGCAAATAAAAATAAATTTTCTCGTCTAACTGTATCATTCTTTATACAAAGCTTCTAAAGATAGTGTTTCTTAAAAACCATTCTGTAAGGAGTAAAATACCCGCAATCCAAATCCATGGTCTAAATTTTTCCTCGTAGCGGTAGTATTTGAATTCTTCTATCTCGGTTTTTTCCAACTTATTAATTTCATCGTAGATTTCTTCCAAGGTTTCGTTATCAGTAGCCCTAAAATACTTACCTCCTGTTACGTTTGCGATATCCTGTAATAATTTCTCATCTATTTCAACCTGTCGCATCCCATATCTAAAAGAACCATCAGCATTGTAGGAAATAGGTGATAAAGCGTTTCCGTTTGTGCCTAAACCTATAGTATAGGTTTTAATACCAAATTCCACGGCAAGATCTGCGGCCGTTTCAGGCTCAATAAAGCCCATATTATTGACACCGTCCGTTAAAAGAATTATAATTTTACTTTTAGCCTTGCTTTCTTTAAGTCGGTTCACTGATGTTGCCAGGCCCATACCTATTGCCGTGCCGTCTTCCAGCTGACCATAGGTAATATCTTTAAGTGAAGCAAGCACTATAGCTTTATCGGTAGTTATCGGAGTTTTAGTGTATCCCTCACCCGCATATGCTACAAGACCGATACGATCATTAGGTCTTTGCTTAATGAAATCCGCTGCTACCTCTTTTAGCGCTGCCAATCTATTAGGTTTAAGATCACGGGCCAACATACTAGATGAGACATCTATTGCCATAACAATGTCTATTCCTTTAGTCGTTTTAGTTTTTGTGGAAATATCTTCCGTTTGTGGTCTTGCCATAGCTGTGATTATTGCACTTAATGCAAACAGCCTTATTATAAACAGAAGGGGCTTTAGTTTTGGCAAAAAACTTTGCTGCCCAAATCCCTTTAAACTAGATATGCGAACCGACGCGGTTTCTTCCTTTTTTTTAAAAACATACCATGCAATAGCCAGTGGTAGTAAAAGAAAAAGCCAAAAGAAATCTGGATTTGCGAATGTTATATTCTCTAACATCTAAATTTCCGTTTTTACCTCTACAGTGGTTAATACTCTATCTACAATTTCTTGAGCGTAGGGATCATCATCTAGCCAAGTTAAGATAATATACTGCTGAAAACCTTTGCCCCCAAAGAGTAATACCGTGTATTTTCCTTTTATAAGATTCTTGGTTTCTGGCACAGCAAATTTACCGCTACCATAAACTTTTAGCCCTTTGACCCCACTAATGGTGTTGAATTCTTCTTGTTTGGTGATGATGTTTTTTGCCCCTTGCGCTTCAAATTTTTTAATGATCTGCTCGATGGTTTGGGAAAAATCGGGTTCTACTTCTTGGTTTAATGTGATGGATGTGGTGGCTACCGTAAAAAGTCCTACAGTACTTCTGTATCCGAAGGCTTGCAACTCTTGTATATTAGCTTTTGCCTCTGGTGGAAGTTTGATGTCTTGTCTAAGGAGCACCTTTGGTGTTTCTAAAATAATTGGAGGGAAGCCATAACTGCTGGAAATCCAGTCCCCCTCTAGTAACTCCATCGTAGGGTGGCCTATTACGGAATCTTTAAGATAGGTGAAACCAAATTTGAAACCTGCAACGGTGATTCCTATAAGTATTAATGCCCCTAATGACGCTAATCCTAGTATTAGTTTTTTCTTTTGATTTTTACGTTCTAATTCTTCTTGATATTCTGCTAACTGCATCAACTCTTCTTCCGTAGGCTCAGGAATAGCTTCATGTGTTTTTTCCACAATTTGTGCTACAATTTGTCGATCTTGTTCAGCAGCCGACACAGATGGTTTAGATTTTGCAAATTTTACTAAATCTGCTGTATAAAGGATATTCTTAAATTGGTCAATCGTGTTTTTGTCCAATTCTAATTCACCCGAATCGCTTAATAGTTCAAGTTTTTCTATTAGTTGATCTGTAGTGCTTTCCATTGCAGCGATGTTAGCGTCTTCTTCTAGGTACGAGCGCACGATAGTGGTAAGCTCGGAGTAGTATTCCTTAAATTCGTCCTGAATCAGGTATTTGGAATTTTCCAATCGTTTTAATTCTAGCAGTGCCCGGTCGTAAGGTGGTAGTAAGGCTACTTTCTCTTCTTCTGACAGCGGTTTTTTACGAAGTACGGACCAATAAAATAGTCCGCCCAAAATTACTAGAATCAATAGCCCTCCCAAAAGATACTTCCACCAGTCAGGATTGGTTTTGTCAACCGCGATTAGCGGTTTTATATCGTACATTTTTTGCGCCAATGTATCTACAGGAATTGTTTCTACATTGATTTGGAGCGAATCTGTAAAGTAACCTATGCCATTAATATCTATGCGTTGCGTAGGTAGTTTATATGAACCTGAATCAAACTGTGTAAGCGCATATATTTTTTGTAATGTAAGCCTGTCTTTTTTTCTTGTGGTATCCGTCGCATAGGCTTCTACCGTTTCCAGAGGAGAAAAGGTTTGTCCTTCTGGAAAAATCACCTGATCGGTAGAATCTATTTCAACGGAAATTTTCCATTGTATTTGTTCCCCAATTCTAATGTATGTAGTGTCAACTTGTGTCGTAATAGTTGGTTTGGATTGAGAAAATCCTTGAAAACAGATCAACAGTAAAAACACTACCATACTACCTTGAAGTTTGGCAGTAGTTTTCAAATAGCCCAAGCCAAATGGCCATGCATACATTTTAATATTCATCTCTCGCATCATCACCTTCTTTTAAAATACCCCAATAGTTTTTTAACGTAACTTTCGTCTATTCGACAATCTAAAACCCCACAACCCGATTTTTTGAAAGTTTCCTTAAAATAAGTAAGCCGTTCCCTATGAAATTCAGCATAGGCATTACGGACTCTTTTAGAACCGGTATAAACTAGTTGAAGCGCACCGGTTTCTGCATCCATCATTTGAACCATTCCTAAATTAGGAATACTTTCCTCTCGCTCATCATAAACCCGTATACCGGTAACATCATGTTTATTGCCTGTAATCTTTAAACTACGCTCGTAGTCATCTGCTATAAAATCGGAAAGCACAAAAACAATGGCCTTTTTCTTCATTACGTTGGTCAGGTACTTTAAGGCTTGGGCGATATCGGTTTTATTGCTCTTTGGTTTAAATTCCAGTAATTCGCGGATGATACGCAGCACATGGGTCTTTCCTTTTTTCGGTGGAATAAAAAGCTCCACTTGGTCTGAAAATAGAATAAGACCAACTTTATCATTGTTTTGTAGCGCGCTAAAGGCCAAGGTAGCCGAAATTTCGGTTATTATTTCGTTTTTAAATTGATTAGTGGTGCCAAAGAGTTCCGAGCCACTTATATCTACCATGAGCATCATGGTAAGTTCGCGTTCCTCTTCAAAAATTTTAACGTAGGGTTCGTTATATCGTGCAGTAACGTTCCAGTCTATACTTCTAACATCGTCTCCAAACTGATACTGACGTACCTCGCTAAAGGTCATCCCTCTTCCTTTGAACGTAGAATGATACTCCCCACCAAAAATATGGTCGGAAAGACGTCTTGTCTTTATCTCTATTTTACGTACTTTTTTGAGTAGTTCCTTAGTATCCATAAGCCCCCAAGCCCCCGAAGGGGGAATTAGCAATTAATGTTAAAACATGAATGGTCTTTACTAACATATTCACAGCAATGCACTTGGGTTAAAGTAAGGCCCTTTGACTTCCCTTTGGGGTCGGGGGCTTCTACGGTACTTCAATCTCGTTAACTATTTTGTTGATGATATCCACCGAGGTAATATTTTCTGCTTCTGCCTCATAGGTAATACCTACCCTGTGCCTAAGTACATCGTGGACTACTGCCCTCACATCTTCAGGAACCACATAACCCCGTCGTTTTATAAACGCATAGCATTTGGCAGCATTACCGAGGTTGATACTTCCCCTTGGAGAGGCTCCAAAACTAATTAACGGTTTTAGATTTTCCAGGTTGTACTTTTCTGGATATCTAGTAGCGAAAACGATATCCAAAATATATTTTTCAATTTTTTCGTCCATGTACACTTCTCTAACCGCTTGTTGTGCGCTTAGAATTTGTTTAATGGACACTACAGGGTTAACGGTTTCATATTTTCCAAGAAGATTTTGACGCATGACCATTTGTTCTTCGTTCATCTTGGGGTAGTCTATTACCGTTTTGAGCATAAAACGGTCAACCTGAGCTTCGGGCAAGGGATATGTTCCTTCTTGTTCTACTGGGTTTTGTGTGGCCATTACCAAGAAAGGTTTATCAAGGATAAAGGTTTCATCTCCAATAGTCACTTGTTTTTCCTGCATGGCTTCCAACAGTGCCGATTGCACTTTGGCTGGGGCACGGTTAATTTCATCGGCAAGAACAAAATTTGCGAAAATAGGTCCTTTTTTAATAGAGAAATCATTTTCTTTCATGTTGTAGATCATGGTTCCTACAACATCGGCCGGTAAAAGATCCGGTGTAAACTGTATCCTGCTAAAACTGCCCTTTACCGCTTTCGACAGCGTATTGATCGCTAAGGTTTTTGCTAAACCGGGAACACCTTCCAGTAAAATATGACCTTGGCCCAAAAGTCCTATCAACAACCTTTCGATCATATGCTTTTGGCCTACGATTACTTTATTCATTTCGGTAATTAGTAAATCTATAAAAGCACTTTCTTGAGCTATTTTCTCATTAACAGCACTAATATCTACTGGTGTATTTTCTTCCATTTATAGAGGTGTATTTTTGGGTAATGATAGGTTATTTTTTTAACAGTTGTGCAAATTGAAAATTTATTCACTGAGTAGCTGTTAACGATTGGTTAAAAAATGCGAAAAGCCCTTATTTTTATGAAGTATTTAAGGGATTTCTTTCTAAATTCACTCGCCTAATAAAACTCGTGCAGCTTAATTTGGAAAACATGTACAAGATAATCGTTGTTAATTGCAAATATGGTAACTACAGTAGAAAGATTATATAAATGATAAATACCATTAATTATTCTAAAATAATTGCTGGAACCATGACGTGGGGCGATTGGGGAAAACAATTATCCAAGGGGCAAATGGAGCGATTGATTCACCAATGCTTAGAGCTGAACATAAGTACGTTTGACCATGCCGATATTTATGGGGATTATAAAAACGAAGAGCAGTTTGGAGCTGCATTTGCTACTAGTACGATCAAACGTGAAAGCATACAGTTGATAAGCAAATGTGGCATTCAATTGAACGGCGTAAGTAGGGATAACAAAATAGCACATTACAATTATGTTAAGGAGTATATCATCTGGTCCGCCGAGCGTTCCTTGAAATCCCTACGAACAGAGTATTTGGACATGCTATTGCTTCATAGACCTAGCCCGTTAATGCATCCGGAGGATATCTTAGAAGCCATTTCGCAGTTGAAAAAGGAAGGTAAAATAAGGCAGTTTGGGGTTTCCAATTTTAGTCCGTCGCAAATTGCGTTAATAGAAACGGTACTTCCTGTAGAAGGCAACCAGGTAGAGTTTTCACTTACCACTAATGGTGTTATGAACGATGGCACCTTGGACGATTGTAGTATTAACAGAAGATTTGCGATGTCTTGGAGTCCATTAGGATGTTATTTTAAGGAAGATTCTCCTCAAACAAATCGCTTAAAACCAGTTTTGGATAAACTTTGTGAAAAATATATGGCTACTGAAGATCAGTTGTTGTTAAGCTGGGTGCTGAAACATCCAGCAACTGTATACCCTGTTGTTGGTACAACAAATTTTGATAGGTTAGGGTTGGCAATGAAAGCAGTAGAAATTGAAATGGAGCTTGAAGATTGGTTTATACTTTTAGAAGCATCAAACGGTCATCAAGTAGCTTAAAATTAACGACTATTATGAATAAAACAGTATTTATAACAGGAGCCACAAGCGGCATTGGAAAGGCAACTGCTGAACTTTTTGCAAAACATGGGTACGCTCTAGTTCTATGTGGAAGAAGACAAGAACGTTTAGATCTATTGAGACAAAAGTTAGGCAGTAAAACTAAGGTGCATCTACTCAATTTTGATGTTAGGGATAAAGCTGCGGTCCAAAATGCCATAGCTTCACTTCCAGAAGAGTTTTCTGATATTTCTTTATTGGTGAACAATGCAGGCAATGCCCATGGTATGGATACCATCCAAGAAGGTAGTTTAGAGGACTGGGACGCGATGTTGGATATTAACGTAAAAGGACTGTTGTATGTATCCAAAGCGATTTTGCCAAAAATGATCGCGAATAAAGATGGTCATATCATTAACATTGGATCTACTGCAGGTAAGGAAGTGTACCCTAAAGGAAATGTCTATTGCGCAAGTAAACATGCAGTGGATGCCATAAACCAAGGAATGCGAATGGATCTGAACCAACATGGCATACGAGTTGGGGCAGTGAACCCTGGATTGGTAGAAACCGAATTTAGCAACATTCGTTTTAAGGGTGATGAGCAGCGTGCCGAAACCGTATATAAAGGGTACCAACCATTAATGCCCGAGGATATTGCCGATATTATCTACTTTGTAGTCACCCGACCTTATCATGTTAATATTGCAGATTTAGTGGTTATGCCTACGGCACAGGCCTCATCCACCTTAATCAATAAAAATTTATGATCAATAAACGCTTATTGGTCAAAAACTTACTCGCCCATAACGACGAAAATAGTTTTTATGACAAAAAGCGTTTTATTGCCATTAATCATAAAGAAGGGAAAGCAAAGTTTCTAAAACATGTTTGCGCCCTTGCAAACAGTAACCCTAAGAATAGTTCCTTTATCGTAATAGGGGTTGAGGACGGAGACAATAAAATCGTTGGTGTAGATTTTTTTGACGATAGTAAAATGCAGAATCTAGTAAACGCTTATTTGGATAATCCTCCAATCATTGCTTATGAAAACATTCCTTTTCCTCACTTAGAAGAAGGAAAGGTAGTAGGTTTAGTTTCCATAATATCTAGCGGAAAGGTGTGTTCCTTGCGTAAAAATATCTGGAAATATTATGGAGGAGCTGTTTTTTTTAGGGAAGGGAGCATAAGTATGCCAAAGGTCTATGATATTGAGTTGAAGGATATAAACTCCGAGGAAGTTACAACTATTGAGCAGCATGCTCGTAACAATATAGAGTTGACCTTAGACGCAGTAATGGATTTTATCAACTACCGTCACAAAGATCTTGAAAGTGCCTATAAGGTGTTTAAAGAGCAGTTTGTAGTATGCTGGGCCGGTAACAAAAAAGTGGTAAAGGGGCAGACCTATTACAATCGTGTTGACATAGAACTTATTAACGAACAGGTAAAGCTTTTCTATTCCAATTTAGATGAAGTAACCATAACGTATAATGAAAATTCTTTTACGACCATGGAATATGTAAGATTAGGACTAGGAGGTACACAACGTTATTATCCCTTAGAAGAATTGACCATTACCTTTCAGGAAAACGGAACATATCAAATACAAACAGATTTGGTTTTTACCCCACCTCTTTATGACAAAAAGTTATTACACCACACCTACAATAGTAACAACAGTATTTTATCGAAAATCAAAAGCGGTATTGGTTTAAACACGAATGAAGAGGAGGATTTAAATTATCTACCGGACACCTATTTGATATGCTACCTTAATGGGTTCGAAGAAGCTAGGGAACAAATGGAACTTGCACGAGGACTTATTAAAGAGGAATTTCCTAAGGTTTATATTTCGGTCAAGGCTGCTTTACGGATTCTGCGTAAGGTTGATTATAATTGACCCTTAGGGCATACTATTTAATTTCGGACTTTTTTTATAGTTGTTCATATCAAAACAAGTATAGATAATTTAACTAACAAAATGCGCAACGCCATCCTTTAATAGTATTCTATGTGATATAATCTAAAATAGCTTCTACTTTGTCTATCGCATTACCGGACGGCGCACCGAAGTTGACTCTTTTTATATTCTTTAGATTTGAACTACATTTTGAGTAAAGTACTACACCAAAATCCATCACTGATAATCTTGCTTAATTCATATCATTTACCGGGTAGAATGGGGCGAACGGACATTTTTCCGCAAAAGTTTCTTTATATGGGCGTTATAGCATTCATTGGTTAAATAAATTCCTTAACTATTATTACGACTAATTCAGTCTGTTAATTATAGATATGTGAAGTTCATAAAAAAAGCACGGGTTAACTACGCCCGTGCTTTAGAAAATTAACTCAAACTAACTCAGTTAACTGAATTTTCGTAAACAGAAGGATATTTTAGTATCCAGGATTCTGAACATAAAGACCTCCCGTAAAATCAATTTCACGCTGTGGAATGGGGTAGTATTCATCCCTTCCTGCTGTAAATATTGCATTGGTCAAGAAATCTCTTTTGGTTTTCTCAACTGCTAAATACGCATTTAGGACTTCAGCTGCTTCCCCCCATCTTACGAGGTCAAAAAA
The DNA here is from genome assembly GCA_964353165.1 of uncultured Maribacter sp. Lineage (GTDB taxonomy): Bacteria > Bacteroidota > Bacteroidia > Flavobacteriales > Flavobacteriaceae > Maribacter. The sequence goes on along the minus strand of CAYGUY010000038.1, from coordinate 1,024 downwards.
ACGTGGTCCTTCCATTCCGAATTCTAATCTTCTCTCAAACTTTAATGCTTTCAGGGCAAATGCCTTGTCAGGGAAGGCAGTATAAGTACCAACATTATATATATCGCTAGCACCTGCATCTAAAGGTCTTTGACCACTTGCTGCTGCACGCATTCTTATTTGATTTATAATTGGAAGTGCCTCGGTAAACCTGTCTAATTGAATCAAGGCTTCTGCTTTAAACAACAACACATCAGCATAACGAATAAAATCAACATTTTTAGAGGTTCCTACAAACGGGCCTTCTTTTACGTAACAAGAACAATCAGGTGCTTGCTGTTCTTTCATATTACCAAAATAACCGTAAACCCCTGGATCTCGTGCCCAGCTAAAATTGTAAATCATATCACCAGCTTCGTTTGCTGTATTTCTGTATTTGAAAGGTCTTCCTGGAAGTCCAACGGTATGGTCTATTCTTGGATCTACCGTTAAGCCGACAGCGGGTATTGATGTACCGTCATCTTCGACAGTATTAAAAATATCCTCATCATTAAAAGTGTCTAATAATGGTAGTCCGTCAACATCAGTTTTAAATGCATTGACCATGTTCTGGCTTGCTAGGTGAAAGCCACAACATCCATATAAGCCTGTTCCGTGAGGAGAATTTAAACCAGTTACGAAGCTGACGCGACTTACGATAGTACCATCATTAATTGAAAATTGTGCTGCCCAAATTGATTCTGGACCGTTGTCAAAACCATCTAAAAAGTTGTTACCATAGTCGGCTTCCAAACTAGAAGTTACATCATCTGCATAGCCAATAACTTCTTCTAAACGAGCTGTATTTATGTTCGTTACCTGATTGGTTTCATTCTGCTCGTATGCCTGATACAAACGAAGTTTGGCCAAATACGCTGCTGCTGCATTCCTATCCGCTCTACCCACCTGATCCTGAGATTGTGGAAGGTTATTGTAAGCAAAAAGAAAGTCATGTCTAAATTGAAAATGATTTTTATAATTTACGATAAAATGATACTTTTCTTAA
>CAYGUY010000037.1:25860-35967 GCA_964353165.1 uncultured Maribacter sp. | reverse complement strand
ATAATTTATATTATGTAAAATAGAATATTTTAAGAACCCTAATACAAAGTGTTTTTTGACTGCACTCACACTACCTTTATACAGCAACAACTTTACAGCCATCTGCATTATAATGGTTAAATTATCGAAAAAAATTAAGCTCTAGTTTTTATCAATCTTTATCTTAGCAAAAAATATGTTATGAAAAAGCTACTTCTTATATGTCTTTCCCTACTAGCATTCTCTTGCGGAGAAGACTCAACAGACCCTATTGAGGCGGTTGATTACACGGAGATAAACGAAGAACAGATAACGGCGTATCTTACCGCGAACAACCTGGTTTCTCAAAAAACAGGCTCAGGACTTCATTATATCATTGAAAATCAAGGAGATGGCGCCAAACCCACGGCCACTTCCAATGTAACGGTTGTTTATAGAGGATATTTTCTTAACGGGACTGTTTTTGACCAAAGTTCTGAGGAAGGACTGGCTATTCCTCTAGATGGTGTTATTCAAGGCTGGACACAAGGCATCCCTTTGTTTAACGAAGGCGGTAACGGCGTACTACTCATACCCGCTCACCTAGGTTATGGCAGCTTTGATTTTAACGGAATTCCTGCAGGTTCTGTATTGGTGTTCGATATCAATCTTCTTTCTGTAAATTAAACCTTCGGTCTAACCATATATTATAGTGCATCTAATGGAATCTTGGCGGTCTTCACCATCGTTTCTTCCTTAGAGGCATCCGTCCATGCTACATAGAGCATATTTCCCACCTTTTCTAATTGTGGAAAGCCAGATTGCCGTGAGCCGTCCATTTCTAGCAATGTAAGTTGCCCTGAAAGTGTTCCTGCTCTATTTACTTTGGCTATTTGAAAGCTTGCGACTTTCCCTTTAGATTCCATCCAGCTGACTACGGCCGACTGTGTATCTACCCAAACCACATCTACCCTGCCAATGGCGTTTTCTTCGGAAATAACTATAGGAGCTTGGAACCGCTCCCCTCCATCATCCGAAAACGCCACCTGCACCCTTGCCTTGTTTTGAGCACCGGTAAACCAAGCCGCAACCAGTTTATTCCCTTGCGCCGCTACCCTAGGTCCGTTTACAGGGCATCCTTTTATTTGCCATCCATCTGCATGCACTGTTTTTGGAGTCGTCCACTTACCATTTACCTGCCGTACGATGCTGATATCACGAATTTCCTCTTCTGAACGGTCCCGGTACAGCACCACCGGACCGTTGGAGGTTATGGCTGCCGTAGTCTGACAACAATCGCAGGTGCTCACATCTAATTCATGCTCTATTATCACCCTTCCATCGGTCGTTACTTCAGCCGCCCTAAGCGTCATGGCGCCCCGCTCCCCTGCTTCATTTTCTTCGGTATTCCTGCCATCCAACCAGGTCACGAAAAAGACATCTTTGTAGGGCAGCACGCTCACAAAACCATGTTCCGTTGGAGTACCATCGGTATGTAGCTCTAAATTGGTTTCCCATACTGTTGCTTCCGCAGTCTTTATGTTCATTTTTACGTCATAGGAATAGGTGCCATCCGTAGATTTCTTAAGTATATGAGACCAGTAATTCCCTTTATTTTCGGCAACCATAGGGTAATCTGCCCAGTTCACGAACCAATCCGTACCTGCTATTATGGTTTCTGGTTGTTGCCAGGTATCGTTCACTAATTCGGACATGTACAAGGTTGCAAGGCTATCCCCTTTTGTTTCTACCCAAGAAAGCAGTGTTACATCGGTATTACAGAACAAATATGGTAGCGAACTAGTTGTTCCCGCTGGAGCTATCATCTCCTGAATAGGATTTACTAAAGCTTTTGGTAAACTATTCTTAACATCTTGTTTACAGCTATTTAAAATTAATAAAAACAGTAAACCAATAAAGTTTCGGTGTTGCATTATTCTAGGTTCTTTAGTTTTTGAATTACTTCCGGACTGTTCCATTCCATAGCGCCATCAAAGCGAAAAACTTCCTCCCCTGCTTCGTTATAAATAAAGGTAACCGGTAGGGCATCAATTTTTAGTTCGGCATAGGTGCCGTTGTATTTGATGAATTTAAAATCGAAGCTCCGATCCAGTTTAAATTTGGAAATTTTTTTGGTAGATTCGTCCGATGCCAATAAGAACACGTAGTTGTCGTCTGCTAACATGTCCTGTGCCTGCAACAAATCGGGCATCTCCTCGATACAGGGCCGGCACCAGGTAGCCCAGTAGTTTACCAGCACTTTTTTTCCTTTGTAATCTACCAATTCAACTGGGGTGCCTGCTAAGTCTTGGTAGGTTGATAAAACTACCGTCTCCACCGCTATAGTTTCAGTTTCGGGTTGACTCACTTTTTCTTTTTGTGCTTCCTTGCAGCTGAAGACTGCAATAAGTAGAAGTGCTAGAGCTACTCTCTTTAATCGTATCATTTATCTAATATGGCTTCCTGCGTTCATATCTATAGTAGTACCTGTGGCATGGTCCATTCCACCGCTGCACAATAAGGCAATTAAGGGGGCTAGATCTTCGGGCTTGGTGAGTTCGTTCAGGGCTATTTCATTCAGTACTTTTTCCTCCCCATAGCTTTTTATAAAATCCTCCGCCATTCGGGTTCTGGTAAATCCCGGAGCAACAACGAAGGCTTTGATGTCGTGTTTGCCAAAGGACCGCGCTACACTGCGCGCCAAGGAGGTAATGCCTCCTTTTGATGCGGCATAGGCCAAGTATTCCTGCGTTTCCCCCCTAAAAACCGCCCTACTGCCAATATAAACAAAACGACCGCTACCCGCTGCCATAAAATGGTCCAGTCCCAACTTGGTAAGCAGGCCTACGGAATCTAGATTCACAGCCATTGTCTTCTTCCAGATGTTCAGCCAAGCGCCGGTATCCAAAGCAATTGGTTGTTCCAAAAATACACCCGCATTCAGAACGATGACATCTAGTTTTCCAAAATAAGAGATTACGGATTCAAAGAGGCGAAGCACTTCTTTCTCTTCCGACAAATCTGCTTGGAATGCCTTTGAACCATTGTTATGTTTCGCTAGCAGTTGCTCTGCTGCACTTTTATTGCTGTTGTAATGAACCGCAAGCGTCCCTCCCATCTCCATAAGATAATCTGCCACAGCCCTGCCTATGCCATCGGAAGCACCGGTTAGGAGTATTGTTTTTCCTTGTACATCAATTTTAGTCATGTCTAAATTTTTACTTTATGATTATAAAAAAGCAGTTTAATATCGTGTATTTTATATTAATCTCTAACTTAAGTAGATTGGTTTTATTTAATTGAAATGTAATGAGTTGTATTTTTTATATAGAGGTTTTCTATTGCTGATTAGCTTAGGGGTATTATTTGACTTGTTTATTTTGTAATAGAAGCACCTTACCTGAGTAACGCATTAAAGTTCTGAGGTTTCCGGTTATGGCAACATCTGCAGTTTTGTTAGGAAAAACTATCATGCGTACTTCATGCCGACCTGTTACGCTCTCGATTTCAAAATCAATTTCATATCGCTCTTTTGCTTTATTGTACTTTTGGGTATAGACCTTTGGCACCCCTTTGAAGTCTATGCCTTGATTGGACCTGAGGCCACCGCCCAGTCGCCGTTCACCATAAAATGGAAGGGTGCCAGATACACTATCGCCGTATATTTTTATATAGTTGGAAATATCGATAATTTGAATCGTCCCTGCATTACTCCCAGGAGGTAAAAATCCGGCATTGGCGACCTCGCCAAAAGCTCTTGTTACTGTAGGGTGCGCTGTCCGTGCCCTAAATTCAAACGACTTTTGTTCCATAAAACTGGAGAATTTTTCAATAATAGCGCCATCTAGCGGAACTTTAGCGGCGCTACCACACGCGAACATTAAGCCACTGGCACATATCATTACAATACTTTTGCCTATACATCTAATTTCACCTGGCGTTGCCATATCAATTTCATTTTTTGATTAGGTAGTAGATTCCATTACTACGGACATTCGTTTTTTGCTCTTCTCAGTTCTCAAAACTCGTTGTTGTCAGTATGGTTTTTTCGAATTTTCCACTATGTATGTCTTTGTAAAGTTTATTTAATAAACGTTCCTTCTTTTTGTCGCTAATTTGCATGGTATCTATATGAAGGCGTTCCTTTTTAAAAAGACGACGCTTTTTATTCGCTGTAATATTCAATTTGGGTTCGAACCTTCTTAGTATGATTTCTTTGTCATTTACTAAGGAGTCCGCCTTATTTTCTTCATCAATTTGCGCATGCGCAGTCACTGATAATCCAAAGAGGAGAAGTAAAGAAGACCAACGCATTTTCATAATATGCTACATTTACGCTATTGCAAAATACCATTAATTTATATAACAAAGAACGCCTTATGCCTGGCTTCTATTAAAATAAAGGAATTCCCAGTTTCGTCGCTAAACGTAACTTTCATAGCTAATTAGTAGATTTTTAAATGTAGTCTATAAGAGATCAGGACACGTTTAAGGCGCTACTGGCCCCTTGGGATACTGACGCATTTAAATTAGGCAATGTAACCCCTTTATTATTTACAGAATAGGATAACCAACACGTTATCAATAGCTAAGCCAAAGTGTAGAAAATTAATGTCAAAATTCCGTTTAAAATATGTGCTGGATTTGGGTAGAATTTCATACCTTTTACTAAACAATTAACGTATGAATATCAATTTTGAATATGATGATGTAAAGGCCAGTAACCGTTTGGAAATCATGGCCGCACAAAAACTGGACAAATTATTGGATAAATTCGATTTTGTTGTCCGGGCAGATGTATTTTTTAAAACCGAAAACACCTCTTCCTCGGATACGGGTATGATTTGTAACATTCGATTAAGCGCTCCAGGTCCAAGACTTTTTGCAGAATCGAGCACCGCAAGCTTTGAGGCTTCAATAGCGGCAACCATTAGTGATTTGGACCGTCAATTACAGCGTCGCAAAGCCAAAATGAAAACACACTAAATGTTCAATGGAACATACTTTTGATGCTTGGATAGCACACACAGTCTATCTATAGCATACTTGAAAACTAAAAGTATGTTCCGTTGTTTTTTAACCTTCACCTCTTTTTATGAGATATTACCTACTACTTTTTTTATTTGTCGGGTTTAGTTTTGGGCTTAGGGCGCAAGGTGTTCAGATAAAGTCTGCGGAGGTAAGCTTTACATTTGTCAAAAAGGACGTTACGGGTTCTATTGCAGGATTTAGTAGTACGTCAAAACTAGATTGGAACGATCTCGAAGGTTCTGTCATTGCCGGTCAAGTAGAAACCGAAACCTTGAAAACCGGAAACTTTATTCGTGATTGGTCATTAAAAAGCAGTAAGTATTTTGACGCTGATTCCTTTCCCCTTATTAGGTTCAAAAGCGATCGGATTGTAACCGATAAAGATAATTTTTTAGTTTTCGGCACCTTAACGTTAAAAGGAATTTCCAAGCCGATAGAATTTATGTTCTCCAGAGCTGAAAATAGTTTAACGGGGACCACTACCCTATATACTTCAGACTTTGACATTACTATTTTCAAAGATAACAGAGAAAGCAATAAAGTAATCGTTACACTTAATTTAGAATTGGAATAATAACAAGTTTTCCCTTTTGCTATACTTCTGTTTGTTCTTCTTTTGACCTTACCGCCACCTAATTTAAGTTCATAATCTTATTTTAAGTATAACGCCGTTTTAAAAAGGATGAGTAAATTCGCATTACTAATTGGAATGATATGTGGGTCTGGATTATTTTCATCGCGTGTGTGATTGTTTTTTTGGCATTGGATTTAGGGGTTTTTCATAAGGAAGACCATGTGGTTAAATCTAAGGAAGCCGGAATGTGGACCGCAATATGGGTAACCGTGGCACTTGCCTTTAGCGGTGTGATATACTGGCTATTTTCTTCTGGTATCGCAGAAAATCCTACAGGACTTGCAGCAAACGACGCTGTTTTAAAATATATTACCGGGTACCTAATTGAACTTTCATTAAGCATAGATAATGTATTTGTAATAGCGGTTATTTTTTCTGCGTTTCAAATTCCACCTATTTATCAACATCGGGTACTGTTTTGGGGAATTTTGGGCGCAATTGTTTTTAGAGCCTTAATGATTTTGTTCGGTGTCGCATTGATTACCAAATTTGATTGGGTTATCTACGTGTTCGGTGTTTTTCTATTATTCACTGCCTTTAAAATGCTGAGGAGCGACGAGCATGCATTTGACCCTAAAAATTCCCTTGTCTTTAAACAGCTTAAAAAAGTATACCCAATCACTACTACAATCAGTGGTCATGATTTCTTCGTAACCAAAATGGGTGTTAAAGCTGCTACTCCCTTATTTGTAGCGCTTGTTGTCATAGAACTCACCGATATTCTTTTCGCTTTGGATAGCATTCCAGCAATATTAGCAATTACGGCCGATCCGTTTATTGTTTTTAGCTCTAACATTCTAGCAATTCTTGGACTTCGTTCTATGTACTTTTTGATTTCTAGAATGTTGCAAAAATTCAGGTTTATCAACTATAGTTTAGTGGTAATTCTTGCCTTTGTTGGTGTAAAAATGTTATTGGTGCATCACGTAAAGTTTCCGGAATGGCTATCCTTGTCCGTTATTTCGGTATCCTTGATCTCTGGTGTCTTGGCTTCCTTGCTTGTAAAGGAAACTCATGCAGAATAGGTATGGCTTAGCTCAATTTGTGCTAAAGAAATAGTCTAATTCTTTTTGAAAATACCAGTGTATAGCTTCTGTACTGCCCAATTACCAAACGGAAAGTACAACGCAAAGAATAAGGCCATCCCCAAGGCAAATGTACGCTCCCCAAAAAACTGGTCCAGTAAATTATTAGGATACGCATAGGAAGTCCCCATTGCATAACCGCCAAACTCTAGAAAACCCATAGCGATAAGTCCATAGGCGTACTGCATATGAAACGGTAGGTTTCTTAGCATTAACGAAATGGGAACCATATAGAAGATGTAACAGGTAATCACCTGCCACCAAAAGGTAAATCTCGCAAGTTCTAATTGTATACCAATCCAATTCATGCCTAAGCCCCAAAGTAAATAAAGGATACAATATACTAAAATGAGCCGGACGTCTACCTGAAGCTTTTGTTTTGCCCAAGCTAGAAAGCTATTCATATACCTAATTATTTTTTTAAAGTTTAGTTTCTATAATCGTTAGGGCATTGGCTACAGTTTGCATCTTGTCCATGTCCTCATTCTCTAAACGGATGTCAAATGCATCTTCAACATCCAGTACAATATCTACAAGATTTGCAGAATTTATATTTAATTCAGATATAAAGTTACTATCTTCTTTAATATCCGTAATATTCACATCTTCAGGGAGATATATTTTTATAATATCTATTAATTTTTGATAGCGTTCTTCCTTCGTCATAACAATAATTCTTATTGGTTTAGTTTTGTGCGTTTCTTTGAAGTCTATCTGGAAACGCCTTAAAAATAACACAAGCATTTACATCACCAAAGCCAAAACTTGCTTTTGCGATAATTTTAGGACTGTAAGGGATAGTTTGTTGAGGGATTTTATTTGCGGCAATAATGTTGGTTATCTCAGGATGTAGGTCGCTACAGTTTATATTTCCAAAAATAACGCCTTCTGAAAATTGTAAAATACTAGCTACTGATTCAATACTACCGGCAGCTGCCAAACAGTGTCCGATCATTCCTTTAAACGAGTTGATGTAGGGAAAGGCATCTCCTGAAAGACCTAGAGCACTGCTCCAATTTTGTATCTCCAGGCTGTCTTTTGTGGTAGCGGTCAAATGTCCATTAATGGCATCAATGTCTTGAGCCTTTATTCCTGCATTTTTGACTGCATTTCGAATACAGCGTTGCACCGCTATGCTATTAGGCGCGGTCATAGAACCTTCGCCAAGCTGTCCGCCACTATTGATTTCGCCCCCTAAAACTTCGGCATATATTTTTGCGCCTCGTTTTTGCGCATTTTCCAATGATTCTAAAATCAAGGCCCCAGCCCCACTTCCGGGAACAAACCCTGCTGCCGAAGCGCTCATTGGTCGGCTTGCCTTGTTCGGTTTGTCTGAATATCCTCGTGGAAGAATGCGCATCGCATCAAAGCCACCCCAAACATAGGGTCCACTATCGCTGCAGCTGCCAACAAGCATAACTTCCGCTTTTCCGCTGGTAATGCGGTCATATCCCATTAATATCCCTTCAGTACCTGTTGTGCATGCAGAGGAATTGGTGGAAACTTGGTTGCCACAGCCTAAATTTCCGCCCAAATAGGCGCTTATACCACTAGCCATGGTTTGTATTACGCTTGTACTTCCTAATCTTCTGACTTTTTGGTCATCGATCATAAGGATGGCCTCCCGGAATTTATCCACGCCCAGTATACCGGTGCCAAAAAGTATCCCATAATCCCAATAAGGTTCATCTGTAGTATTTGGTTCTAACCCGGCATCTGACCAGGCATCCATTCCTGCGATTACCCCATACACCAGTCCAGACGCATTTAAACCACGCAATTGTAAAGGTGTAAAGTAATCATTTAGAATATTGTCTTTAACTAACGGATTTGCAGCTATTTGACATCCAAATTTAAGTCGCTCTAATTCTGACTGAAAATGTATCCCACTAGTACCATTACGCAGTGCTGCCGTAAAGTCCGCTAGTCCCACTCCATTTGGAGCACAAACCCCAAGACCGGTAATTACCACACGTCTACTCATCCATATCGGGTGTTATCATTCCTGCTATTTCACCTTTACATATCAAGCCCCCTTTTGAATCGTACATTTTGACTTCGCATTTTAATTTATGAAACCGGAAATATAGTTTTTTAGAGATTACCCTTACCTTTTCTCCCGGAAGCACTGGTTTTAAGAATTCCATTTGCGAACTGCTCATGCCCATTTTTAACCTCCTATCCGCTGTTTCGGCCTTCGTCAAGTAAATCCCTAAACAAACCAAACCGATTTGCGCACAACACTCGGTTAAGATAACACCTGGTGTAATTGGATTCCCCTTAAAATGTCCGCTGTAAAAATTAAGATTGGGATCGAAGGTAAAACTACCTTCTACCCCTTCCGCATCTACGCTTAACAACTCATCCACAAACAAAAAAGGTGTAGTGTAGGGCAAGGTATCTATAATGGACTGTATGTTCGTCATGTATTTGTAATTAGCCTAGGCTTTCACCTCCATCTACTTTTAAAATTGTACCTGTAATCCATTTTGCCTCCCCTCGAGTGAGTAAATAGGCTGCATTTGCAACATCTTCGGGTGTTGTCAACCTGTTATTAGGATTCCGAATGAGTGCGTGCTCCTCAATGTCCTTAGCGTTGGGAATCATAGCAAAGGATTTAGTTTTTGTTACCCCTGCCTGTATGCAATTGGCGCGAATTCCAATAGAGGCAAATTCCAAGGCCATATTCCGAACAAGGGCTTCTAACGCTACTTTTGCAACCGAAACGGCACCATAATTTGGCAAGGCACGTGTATTTCCTTCGCTTGTAAATGCAATGATACGGCTATCCGATGCAAATAGGTTATTTGCAATTATATCTTGGGTCCATTCATATAGACTCAAGGCCATAGCCTCAAAGGTAATTTGTATGTCGGTTGCCGATAGAGATTCCCCTTTAGTGTTATACATAGGTTTAAGACTGCCTTTTGCTATACTATGAATAAATACATTTACTTGATGTCCATGAGGAAACGTGTCTGACAGATCCTTTAATATGGTATCGCGCTTTTCCTTATTCAGTGCATCTAAGTTATATGTTTTGAGGCTAACTCCCGTAGCTCTAATCTCCTTAAAACTTATCTCGATTTCTGGCAAATCGGCACGCCTGTCTCTATGGACAATTACAATGTTATGCCCGTGTTTGGCCAGTTTCTTTGCCGTCGCCAGCCCAAGGCCGCTGCTGCCGCCAAGAACTAAAGCCCAAAATCTGCTATTATCTTCAATTTCCATTTTGTTATTTGCACTCATTTAAAGAAATTAATCATCATTCAAACTCAATCTCCACATCTAACAAGGTGAGTTTGACGCTAATAAATAGGATATAAATTATGTGAGTATTGTATTTATAATAGTAAAAACAGTTACTTTAACTCCTAACTCCTAACTCCTAACTCCTAA
>CAYGUY010000037.1:0-25760 GCA_964353165.1 uncultured Maribacter sp. | reverse complement strand
AGCAATACCCGTTGAGCGGAGAATCCTGGACCAAAACTAAGGACCAGGCCTTGTTGTTCCGGAGCAATACCCTTTTCCATAAATCGTTCCAGAACATATAGCACAGTGGCACTGCTCATATTCCCATATTCCTTTAGTACGGCCCTGGTCTCGTCAATATTCTTACCTAAGGTACCGAACAATTCTTCTACCGTTTGTACAATTTTTTTGCCCCCTGGATGAAATATGAGATGGTCAACTTTAGAGATGTCACTTCCATAGCGTTCCAAAAAGGGATGAACGATTTGAGGAAAATGACTTGCTATTGTTTCCGGTACCGCTGGGTCCAAAATCATTTTTAATCCATGATTGGTCAAATCAAATCCCATCAAATGTGCGGTATCCTTAAAGTGATACATGTCCTCCCCAATAATTCGTGGCCCTAGGGCATTATCTTCCGAAGACAGCAATACACAAGCAGCACCGTCTCCGAAAATAGCTGCACTAACCATATTGGCCATGGAATAATCGTTTAGTTGAAAGGTTGCCGTTGGACTTTCTACTGCAACTATGGCAATTCTTTTGTTAGGATTGGATTTTAAAAAATTATGGGCATAAATAAGACCCGATACACCAGCGGCACAACCCATTTCTGTAACTGGAAGCCTTACAACATCTTGCCTAAGGTTTAAAGTGTTGATTAGATATGCGTCTAAAGAGGGAATCATTATACCCGTGCAGCTTACCGTTATAATAAAATCCAAAGACGCTGGATTCCAATTTGCTTTCAAAAGAGCATTTTCCAACACTTTGGTCCCTAGTAGTTTGCATTCCCTAGCATAAATGTTATTTTTCTCTTCAAAAGAGGTAGACATAAACACTTCTTCTGGATCCATTATACTATACCGTTTGTCTACAGCTGCACCTTCAAAAATCTTAATCACCTTACGTTTAAAACGGTCATCCTGATCTTGAAGCCATAAATCCACAAAAGGAATGATTTCCTTTGTTTCCCTACAATATTTTGGCAGTTCTTTGGTAACCGCTACTATTCTTGTTGAATTCATATATTATTTTGTCGCTGTTTACGCATCACCCATATATATCTAAAGGCCCATTTCCATGTGATATTGTGTTCAAGGCTTGGAAGCTTGAGTGCATAGCCTTCCAAATCTTTACGTTTAAAACCTTTGGAAATGGATATTAAACCGTCTATCCGAGCGGTTTTGGTCTTAATAAAAACCATACTGAATAGTCGGAATAATGAATAGGCCAAACTACTGCGCTGTAGGTCATTAATTACGATACCTAAAGAAGAGAGACGTTCAAACTGTTCAATAAACTTAAGTATTTCTATGTCCGGAAAATGATGCATTGTCAATGTAGTAGTTACGATATCGCATTCAAAATCTGAGAAATCTGCCGTTAGAAGATCCATTTCACGGTAGCTTATTTCAGGATACCCTTCGGATAACTTCATGGCAAGTGTTAGCGCATCACGGTTAAGGTCTACTCCGATGAGATGAACCGTAATATATCGTTTTCTTGCCTCTAGCGCAATGTTTCTAAGCATGCTACCGTCTGCGCAACCCATGTCTAAAATCGTATACGATTCTTTTGAAACTTCTTCAATCAGCTTAAATACGGCGTTTACCGTTATTTTGTTTCCACCTAAAATACGATTAACCCTGGTAATGTCATTTAGAATGATTTTAAGCTCACTAACAGACCCTTTAAAGTCATCCATGATTTCTGCCTGTTCATTTCTACGCGTCCAATCAATCATTATACAACAGGTTTTCCATGTGTTTTTGAAATTAGGTAATTCAGTATACTTTTAGAGCGGCCTGCTATACCTAACCCAGCATTCATCCATCTATCGTCTAAAAGTAAGCCTTGTAGTCTTCTTCCAAACCACAATCGATTTTTAAAGGCTGCATTCCATCTTCTAGTGTATTCCTTTTCCAGCAGATCACGGTTTGGTTTAGTTGCGTTCAAAAAAGTATGGACGGCTTCCGATGCTAACTTGGCGCTATGTATGGCCATTGCCATGCCATTGCCACAAAGTGGATGGATGAGTCCGGCCGTATCTCCGCACATTAAAATATGATCCACAACTGGTGCTTTTTTGTCAAAGGAAATTTGAGCAATTGCCAAAGGCTGTTCAAAGATAAGTTCGGCTCGCTCAAAAAAGTCCTTTAGATATGGGTTTTTAGCCACTACTTCTAAATTGAAGCTATTTATATCCTTATACTTTTTGAAATTACCATACTGTGCCAAATAGCAAAAGTTTACTGCACCTGTTTCTGTTTTCGAAAGGCCGCCATAGCCCCCTTCAAAATTATGTAGCGCTACGAGGTTGTCCGAAAAGCTTTCATGTGTATAGTGGGCCTTTACCGCTAGCCATTGCTGCTTTTTAAAACTAAAGTCCCTGTTCAATGTTTTATCCAAAGTAGATCGTTTACCGTAAGCACCTAATACAACGGTTGCTTCATAGCTTACTCCGTTACTTTTAACGGCAAAGACGTTTGGGCCAAACGTGATCTCCGTCACTTTGCTAAACGAAAACGCCACCCCTTGGGATTCCGCTTTCTTATACAACAATTCGTCGAATAGAAATCTACTGATACCTGTTCCGCCAAGCGGCAATATCGTGGTTACTTTGTTCCCCGCAGTAGTGCTAATTTCAAAATTTGTTATAGGGACTCCGCCTGAGTCGATTAGGTCAACTCCAAGGGATTCCAAATACGGAAGCACCTCATTGGACACATACTCACCACATACCTTGTGATGGGGATAGGTATTGGCTTCGAACAACAGCACGCTATATCCAAAACCTGATAAAGCGATAGCTGCCGTAAGCCCGGCAAGGCCTCCTCCAACGATAATTACATCTTTCTTTTTCAACAAGGGTAAGTTACGTCTTTCAAAAAAAAATCCCTGTATGTACAGGGATTTTTAATTTAAAATAATAGACGTTCGGAAATTAGTTTCCCGTTTCCTTTTTGGCTTCTTCTTGAAGTTCCGGACTCGCTACAATAGCAAGTTCTACCCTTCTGTTTTTGGTTTTGCCTTCAGGTGTAGTATTATCGCCAATAGGTTGTGTTTCGCCATACCACTTTGTTGTGAATCTACTCGCGGCTATTCCTTTAGCGCTTAAGAACGCTACCACCGACTCAGCACGTTGCTTGGATAAGGTCAAATTATAGTCTTCTGCACCGCTACTGTCTGTATGGCCTTCCACTAGAATATTGGAGTTAGGGTATTCCTTAAAAATACCGGCTAATTTTTCCAGTGTTGCGGCAGAAGCCCCTTTTACATTTGATTTATTGCTATCAAAAAAGACACCGGCATCTTGGGTAAAGGTTACATTAATACCTTCTCCTACCCTTTTTACTTCCGCTCCTGGAATTTCTTCCTCGATCCGTTCGGCCTGCCTATCCATACGATTCCCTATATATCCGCCTGCGGCACCGCCTATGGCAGCTCCTAAAATGGCGCCTAAAACCGTGTTGTTACCGTTACCTACATTGTTTCCAATAACGCCGCCGATCACTGCGCCACCAGCGGCACCGATTCCTGCACCTTTTTGTGATTTATTCGCGTTTTTAATGGTGCTACAACTCATGATCATCGCAAATGCCATGATATATGCTGAACTTCTAATGACTCTTTTCTTCATTTTATTTTGATTTAAGTAGGTATCCTATTTTTTGCTGAATTCGTAAATTACTGTAACAGATGCACCGTCTACCATTACATTGGAAGTTAAGCGCATGGCTTGTTCCGTAAGGTTTTCAATGTTAAGGCGATATCCTGTACCGCCAGAAATATCTTTTAATTTTTCATCTATAAATTTAAATTGTAATTGACTAACATTGTTATCCCCGCTTTCTACGACAGACCATCTAATAAAACGATCACCGCCGTTACAAAGCGTAGATGGCGAAATCGTATACCTTCCCGTGCTATTGTTGTCACGAAAAAACCAATCACTACCTTCCAGACAGATATCTTCGACATCATTAAACAATACCGCCTTAAAATTTCCTGTGTTATTGGCAAAGGATACATCGTTCAATATCCAAGAACCACTGAGCGTATTGCGCTGTGCTCTGGCTTGCTTCGAAATTGAACAAGATGAAAAGCTAATGGCAATGACACTAAATAGTAAAATAACTTTTTTCATATACTGGATGAATTTGTTGTGAATGCTATATACGGATTAGAGCAACGATTGGACGTATAATAAGCGGATTTATTTCAACACCGATGTACATGGCTCAAATGCGTCGATGGTTGGTAATGTATCTACCTATCAATACGCAATCAATAAGAGCAATTCTTTTTCAAACCTGCATTTGGCAAGGTAGTTTCTTTCCAACTCTGCATTAAACGGGATGGGAGTTTCCAAACTACCTACCCGCTTAACAGGAGCATCTAGGTTTTCGAAGCAATTCTCCATTACACTAGCTGCAATATCACTGGAAATACCTCCAAATAAGCTATCCTCCTGTAAAATAATAAGTTTCCCTGTTTTTTTTACAGACGTATAAATGCTATCCATATCTAAGGGTTGTAAGGTTCTTAAATCTAAGAGGTCGGCTTGAATTTCTGGATAAAGCGATAAAACTTCCAGAGCCCAATGCACTCCGGCGCCATAACTTACTATCGTTATTTGCTCTCCTTGTTTTAAAAGATTTGCCTGCCCAAACGGAATCGTATAGTGATTGATTGGGACATCTTCATAAGTGCTTCTATACAAGGCTTTATGCTCAAAGAATAAAACCGGATTTGGATCATTGATTGCTGTGGCGAGAAGTCCCTTGGCATCTAACGGGAAAGCTGGATACACTACTTTTAACCCGGGCGTTTTGGTAAACCAAGCCTCATTGGTCTGGGAGTGAAAAGGTCCGGCAGCAACACCTCCTCCACATGGCATTCGGATAACAACATCCGCTTTTTCACCCCAACGGTAGTGGCTTTTTGCCAAGTAGTTGACAATGGGATTGAATCCACTGGAAGCAAAGTCCGCAAATTGCATTTCCATCACGGCCTTCATTCCATTAATCGATAGGCCCATTGCCGCCGACACAATGGCCGACTCGCAAATAGGTGTATTCCGAACGCGTTCCTTGCCAAAGGTATCAACAAAACCCTCGGTAATTTTGAAAACCCCTCCATATTCCGCTACGTCCTGCCCCATAATTACTAGGTTTGGGTGCAGCTCCATCGCTCCTCGTAAACCATCGGAAATAGCATCTACAAGCCTTATATTCTTTTTATGTATTGAGGGTTTAACTTCTTTAAAATCATATGTATAATATACATCATTTAATTCTTTACTTTCATTAAATTGGATTGCCTCTTCATCGAATGCAATTTGCAAGTTTTCTTCTATTTCGGCGCTTATTTCCTGCTTTAGGTTATCCCGATCCTGTTCAGATAGGGTGCCGTTATCAAGAAGGTAAGCCTCAAAGTTTTCCAATGGATCTTTGGCGGCCCAAGTTGTCATCATTTCCTCCGGAACATACTTTGTGCCACTTGCCTCCTCATGTCCGCGCATTCGAAACGTTTTAAATTCTAATAATACGGGTCTAGGTTCGTTTCTAATATCCTTGCAAAGTTCGTCTACTTTGGTGTACACCTCCAATACATTATTACCATCTATACTATGGGACTCCATTCCGTACCCGATGCCTTTGTCCGCTAAATCCTTACAACAGAACTGCTCGTTGGTAGGCGTAGAAAGTCCGTAACCATTATTTTCAATACAAAAAAGAACAGGTAGCTTCCATACAGCGGCTACGTTCAACGCTTCATGAAAATCACCCTCACTGGTTGCCCCTTCTCCAGTGAATACGGCGGTAACTTTCTTTTCGTTTCTTAGTTTATGAGCTAATGCGATTCCGTCCGCCACCCCTAACTGTGGTCCTAAATGGGAAATCATACCAATAATCTTAAACGCTTGGGTGCCAAAATGGAAACTTCTATCCCTTCCATTGGTAAAACCGCTTGCCTTACCTTGCCACTGGGCAAAAAGTCGATGTAGTGGAATGTTACGTGTGGTAAAGACCCCTAAATTTCTATGCATAGGAAGAATGTACTCATCTGCAAGCAAGGCACTGGTAACTCCCACAGAAATCGCCTCTTGCCCAATACCGCTAAACCATTTTGAAATACGTCCTTGACGTAATAGAATCAGCATTTTCTCCTCTATCATTCTTGGCCTTAACAAGGACTTGTAAAGCATTAATTGCGTTTTCTCTGCTACCTGAAATTGGTTGTATTCCATGTGGATCGCGATCGTTTATAGTTATGGTATAAATGTAACAAAAAACGAGACATCCATTATTCATATAACACCTTTCTAACTAAGCAATAATTTGTAAATTTGCCAAACACAAAAATATAGATTATGGGTCTTGTGCCGAGTGTAGATTTATCGGATTATATTTCAGACGACCAAGGAAGAAAGCGAAAATTCATTATGGAAATTGGAAAAGCCTTTGAAGAAATAGGCTTTGTTGCGCTAAGCGGTCATTTTCTATCCGAAGACTTGGTAACAGAGTTGTATGATGAAATCAAGAAGTTCTTTCAACTCCCCCAAGAAGTTAAAAACAGCTATGAGATTCCTGGTATTGGCGGTCAACGTGGCTACACCTCCTTTGGCAAAGAACATGCAAAGGGAAGAAAAGAAGGTGATTTAAAAGAATTTTGGCATTTTGGTCAGTATGTAACAGAAGATGCCAAATTGACTGAAACGTACCCGACTAATGTTATTGTTGCCGAGCTTCCGAAGTTTAATGAAGTAGGCAAGGAAACGTTTAAGATGTTAGAGAAGACAGCACGATATGTACTGCGAGCTCTTGCTCTTCATTTGGAATTAGAAGAAACATATTTTGATGAATTCATAACAAACGGGAATTCTATCTTACGACCAATTCATTACCCGCCTATAACTACCGAACCAAAAAATGCTATACGTGCCGCTGCACATGGTGATATTAATTTGATTACCCTATTAATGGGTGCTCACGGCAAGGGGCTACAGGTAAAAAACCATCAAGGGGAATGGGTAGATGCAATTGCCAGGCCAGATCAATTGATGATCAATGTTGGGGATATGTTATCGCGATTATCCAATAATAAATTAAAATCTACGATACACCAAGTAGTCAACCCACCAAAAGAATTATGGGGAAGCTCTAGGTATTCCGTACCTTTTTTTATGCATCCTGTAAGCGAGATGCCTTTAAATTGTTTAGAAAATTGCATCGATTCAGAACACCCTAGAGCATATGAGGATATCACGGCAGGTGAATTTTTACATGAACGTTTGATTGAATTAGGATTAATTACAAAGTAAGTATGGACTTAAAAGACCAATTAAAAAACCTATTTCCTGAACATACGCCGGAAGATATTCCAAATAAAGAGGTCGAACAGTCTATTTGGATACAGGATAACCCCATTATCTGTAAATATGAAAAGCGAAAGGGTAAACCTATTACTATTTTAGAGGGATATACCGGTGCAGAAGCAGATTTCAAGAAATTGGCAAAGGAATTAAAAACAACGTTAAGCGTTGGTGGCAGCTTTAAGGACGATAAAATTATTATTCAAGGTGATTATAGGGATAAGATTATGGCGCTACTAAAAGAAAAAGGATTTAAAGTAAAACGTGTAGGGGGATGATGCCCTTTATTTCTTTCCCAAAAGAACCAATACAGTTCTTTTTGTGTTAATTTTTTTTATTTATTTAACATAAACCTTACATTTATCCATTAAGAACCTAAACCATTCGGAAATGAGTTCCCTTCTGCATATTACCAACGGCGATAGTTTTACCCAGCGCCTAAATACGTTAAATATTAAAGGAGATGTAATTACTTGGCGCGAAATGTTGTGCGAAGGAAAGACTTTAACTACAGTTGGGAGTGAGTCTTTTTGGAAAACACGATACGAATTTCTTCATAAAAATTATAAGGTCTCCAAATCTTGGTTTATTGAAAAAACCTTAAAAGAGTATCGTTCGCTTTGTAACCATAAGCAGCAGGATCAGATTGTACTTTGGTTCGAATATGACTTGTTTTGTCAGGTAAATATGTTAGCGGTGATCAGTTGGTTGTTGGCGAACAGAAAATATGCGCAAATATCATTGGTGTGCAGTGGTAAAGAAGACGAATCCAATAAAATGTACGCCCTAAACGAGCTTTCAGACGAACAGCTACTAGGTTTATACCAAGAAAAAAAAGAGCTTACCCAAGATGATATAGAATATGCGGATTATGTTTGGCAATTATATTGCAGTAATAATCCTATGCGCTTGGAGAACTTAACAGATTTCAAGGATTATCAGTTTGACTATTTGGGTGATGCCTTAAAAAGTCATTTAAAGCGTTTTCCGAGTATTATCAACGGCCTAAACAATATGGAAACCAATATTCTTAGTATTGCCGCGAATCAAAAGCCAGCCTCCAAAAGAGAACTATTAACAAGCATTTTGCAAAACCAAGATAATTTAGGTTTTGGAGATTCTCAATATGAAAGGGCAATAACCCGACTTAAACCTTTATTTTCAGCTTTTAACCCTGTTCGACTAACCAAAAAGGGAAAAGAAATTTTAGACGGCCAAACCAGTTATTATTCGTGCATTCGGGATAATGATGTTTACTTGGGCGGTGCGTTAAAGTACAATTTTCTTTACAATACCGATACGAGCAGAATATTAAAGCTCTAAATTATTTATGCAAATACCGGCCTCTGAGCTAATCTTAAACAAAGATGGAAGCATATACCATCTGAATCTTTTACCAACGGATATTGCCACTACTATCATTACCGTTGGGGACCCCGATAGAGTATCCGACGTTTCGAAACATTTTGATTCCATTGAGGTAAAAAAAGGGAAACGCGAATTTGTGACACATACCGGTGTTTTGAACGGAAAACGAATTAGTGTTATTTCCACAGGAATCGGAACGGACAATATAGATATTGTTTTAAACGAGCTCGACGCATTAGTGAACGTCGATTTTACCTCACGAAAGACCAATAAAAATCGTATACGATTAAAAATAGTTCGGATTGGTACTTCTGGGGCAATTCAACCAGAAATTGCAATAGACTCCTTTATTATGAGCGAGTATGCTATTGGATTTGACGGCCTCCTTCACTTTTATAACCATCACTTAAGGCAGCATACCAGTATTGAAGATGCATTTATAGCACATACGCAATGGGCAGCTGAAAAAGCACGTCCATACGTGGTTGATTATGATGCAGAATTGGCATCCGAATTAATGGATAATCGTATACGATTAGGTTTTGTAGCAACAAATACAGGGTTTTACGGGCCACAGGGTAGAGAACTAAGGCTAGCTTCAAGTCAAGCTGGGATTATGTCCAAGGTAACTAGTTTTAGTTATGGGAGCCATAGAATTACTAACCTGGAAATGGAAACTTCCGGTATTTATGCTCTTTCCAAATTGTTAGGCCATCAGGCAGTTTCTTTAAATTGTATACTGGCCAATAGGGTTACCGGTGAATTTTCCCAACAACCGGAAAAAGCAATACAGGAATTGATACAATTAACATTAGCTAAATTAACTTCAAATTGAAAACCGTAAGAATTATTGGTGTCCCCGAACATTTTAACCTTCCTTGGCATTTGGCTATTGAAGAAGGTGCTTTTGCCGAACGAGGAATAGACCTTCAGTGGACTGATGTGCCAGAGGGAACGGGTAAAATGTGCCAACTTTTAGAAAGTCAAGAGACCGATTTGGCTATAATTCTAACGGAAGGTATTATTAAAAGTATATCGGAAGGTAATCCGTCAAAAATCATACAACAGTATATCGCTTCACCTCTGTTATGGGGTATCCATGTTGATGCAAAAAGTACGTTTAAGGAAATTAAAGATTTAGAGCATACCAAGGCTGCAATAAGTCGTTTTGGAAGTGGCAGCCATCTAATGGCTTATGTAAACGCTCAGAATAACGGTTGGAATCCAAGCGATCTTTCATTTGAAATAATTAATAATTTAGAGGGAGCCATTAAAGCGTTAACAAATGATACGGCAGCGTACTTTATGTGGGAACATTTTACCACAAAACCTCTAGTCGATGAAGGCGTGTTTAGACGTTTAGGGGACTGCCCTACTCCATGGCCTTGTTTTATGTTGGTAGGTACGAACGAATTTCTTGATGCAAATACTAGTATATTAAGCCATATCCTGGAGGTTTTGGACACCTACACTTCAGAGTTTAAATCTATTCCAAGTATAGATAGGACACTGGCAAACCGTTATGGGCAGCAATTAAAGGATATTCAAGAATGGATGTCGATTACGGAATGGAGTACAACCCAACTTTCTGCAGAAACCTTGAGTCAGATTCAGGATACGCTAATCAAATTAGAGCTGGTCGGGGAAAAGTTACCAGCTGCAAATTTTCTTTTGTAGACAATTGATTAAGCGTCCACGGAAATATTGATATGTTTTTGAATGATTTTTTTGAAAGCACTATCGGATAAGGGTTTTTGTGCAAAATCTACAATATGCGGATTAGTTATAGCACGTTGCTTATCCTGTTCGTTATCACTTACAGTTACTAGCACGATCATTAACTGGTCTTTAAGTTCCTGTGAAACTTGTTCCTCATACATTCTTATAAATTCCCACCCGTCCATAATTGGCATTCTAAGGTCCAACATAACCATACAGGGTAGCGCCAAGCTTTCCTGACCTTTGCTTAAAATAAAATCTAAAGCTTCCTGGCCGTTTATCGCGGCGTTTACTTCCAGATTAAGCTCTAGCTTATTGATAAAAAGAGAATGTAGAAAGTTACTGGCTTCGTCATCGTCTACAAGCAAAATAGATTTCAATGAGTCAAATTTTTTCATAGTTAGTTTGTTTTTAGTAAGAAAATACGTTGGTAAAATTAAGAAAAAATGTTATTATCAAACTCACCATTTAATAGTTTTATTGTGTGTTCCTTTTAAAATTGCATTCGTTTTGGAAAAATGCTGGTTTCCGAACCAATACCCTCTATTAGCACTCAATGGGGAAGGGTGTCCCGAGGTGAGTATGTGGTGTTTGTTACTATTAATCAGTTTTGCTTTCTTGTTCGCGTACGCTCCCCATAATAAAAATACCAATCCGTCTTTTTCTTTGGAAAGAATTCCAATCACAGCATCCGTAAAGGTTTCCCATCCTTTTTTTTGGTGGCTTCCAGCTTTACCAGAACGCACCGTTAGTGTAGCGTTCATTAATAAAACCCCCTGTTTAGCCCACGATACTAGGTCGCCACTTTCGGGATATGCTTTGTCGCAGTCCATTTGAAGTTCCTTAAAAATATTAACCAATGAAGGAGGGTGTTTTATACCGTCCTGAACCGAAAAACATAGTCCGTTAGCTTGATTCGCGCCATGGTAAGGATCTTGACCGATTATAACAACTTTGGTTTCCTCAAAAGAGCACTGATTGAAAGCTTCGTAAATCGATTCTTCTTTCGGATAACAAGTATAATTGCGGTACTCATTTGAAACAAATCCCTTTAAGTCCTTAAAGTAGGATTTCACGAATTCTTTAGATACCTGTTTCTTCCAGCTTTCGGATATTGGACCGACCATATTTTGGATGCTATTTTAACTAGTACTCTAAAATAGCATTTTTTACTAGACGTCCTTTAAAAGTCGAGTAAACTAGTCTAGAAATTCAGTCGTTGCTACTCTATTGGAATGGACAGTTGTGTATGTTTGTCTGTATTCCAATTCTTTAATATACGACTCGGTATCCTTAGCGTTGTCCAAAGCATATGATTTGACCGCCCATTTCAAGGCATTATTTAAATCACCGTTGAATTCACTTAAAACAGCTAAATTATAGCAAGCCCTGCTGCTAATTTTAGTTTTAGGGTTGGTAATCTCTTGTTTCCAAAGCTTGTTAGCTTCGGAATAAAATCCACCTTCAATTTTCTTATCGGCCAGTTCCATTTTGTGAGAACCTGTGCTGTAATAATCTCTGTAAACGCTTAATTCCCGAGGTTGGATTCTATTTCCATACGAGCTGCCCAATTGTTTGCTTTGTTTCAATAGATTTTCCCTACGGTTATCAATGGATTGTAATGCGGCAATAGCATTTATTCCTTTTGCAGAGGATTTCAGCTGTTCGTTAGTCGTAAACGCATCAATCAATATACCTTGTTTAGGATCATAAATTCTCCATCCGTTTTCAATGAGTGTTTCTAAAGTTATCTCCTGTCCAGTGACTTTGATTCTTTCCCGCATCATATCTATTTGGTCTAGCTTTGTTTTTTTAAATGAAAACTCGGTTTCCATCTTATGTGAAGCCAGCGAAAAAAGTGCATCAACTCCATTTTCCTTACAAATCATTGTTATTTTTTGCCATGTATCATTATCGGGATTATCACCAAAATCCATAGTGTTATTTGGAATCTTGTACAAGATTTTTACAGTATCAAAACGTGTATCTTCTGCCAATTCATCAAAAAGCCCAGTTAAGGCAGCTTCGGTGCCTTTTTCGGCAAGCCAGCGTTCTTCCATAACAATTAATTGTTCTAAACCATTTGCATAACTTTTCTCACCATTGGCTTTACTGCTATTTACTATACCTATTTTTCTGATATGGTTTGATAAATCAACGGGCGAAGGTTCCGTAAAACTAATTTTCAATTGTTTAGTTGAAGAGCAGCTAAAGCATGCAAGAAAAAGAATAAAAAGTAAGACTGATTCTGATAGATATTTCATGATTATAAGTTTATTTAACTAACGTAATTCAACCTTCCATTACCTGTAAGGCTTCTATAAAACAGCGTTTTAGCCTGTATTATTGTATTTCAAGCTTCTAATCTTTATTAAATCCATAGGTTTTACCTGCTTGTCTCGTAACAGCAATATCTAAGCACAACCTGGTTGTTTATTATCTAAAACCTATTCCATACCTTTACAATCGCTATTAAAAACTATGATTTCAATTAAAAAAAAAACGCTGCAAGATTTAGAATTTCCGACGGTTTTACAGCAGGTATCTGCGCGCTGTAATACAGAGTTGGGTAAGCTGATAGCCCAGGAAATAGTCCCTTATTCCACAGCGCATGAAATGCGAGATTCGCTTGGTAAAACATCGGAATATCTCTCATCTTTCATTAGTGATAATAGAATACCTAATCATGGTTTTGACCCGATCAATTCAGAACTGAGGTTATTGAAGATAGAGAATACTACCTTGGAACTTCAGGGTTTTAAACGTATCGCCACTATTTGCGATACTATTGTTACCCACCAAAAGTTCTTTAAAAAATTCAAGGAATATTACCCGTTGTTACATAATTCGGCAGACCATCTGGAGCCTAATAGCGAAATTCCTGAACTGATCAATAGTATAATAGACCGTTTTGGTGAGGTCAAGGATAATGCGTCGGATGCCTTGTTGAGCATCAGAAGGCAAATGAACCATGCTCGCGGTAAGATTAGTCAAAGTTTTGGTTCGGCTCTGGCTACCTATAATTCATCCGACTATCTGGATGATATTCGGGAGTCGGTCGTAGAGAATCGTCGCGTTCTTGCGGTAAAAGCGATGTACCGCAGGAAAGTGAAGGGAAACGTAATGGGTACTTCCAAGACCGGAAGTATCGTGTATATAGAACCCGAGGCCACTTTAAAATACAGTAGGGAACTGAACAATCTTGAATTTGAAGAAAAAGAAGAAGTACAGCGTATCTTAAAACAGCTTACGGACCAAATAAGACCGTTTAGAGCTCTTTTAAGCGACTATCAGAACTATTTAGCACAGATTGATGTAACGGCCGCGAAAGCAAAACACGCGCAAGATATTAACGCGTTGTTGCCCAAATTGAATGGGGGCAACAGATTATATCTAAGGGATGCCTATCATCCACTGCTATTTTTGAGCAACAAACTTAAAAACGAGAAGACCTATCCACAAACGATAGAGTTGCATGACGAAAATAGAATCATCGTCATATCAGGTCCCAATGCCGGTGGTAAAAGTATTACCTTAAAAACGATAGGATTGCTACAGGTAATGCTGCAAAGCGGTATGCTCATTCCGGTACATGAACGTAGCGAGGTCTGTTTTTTCGATAAGATACTTACAGATATTGGAGATAACCAATCCATTGAAAATCATCTAAGTACGTATAGTTACCGGCTGAAGAACATGAATCAATTTTTAAAACGCTGTAACAACAAAACGCTTTTCCTTATTGATGAATTTGGAACGGGAAGCGACCCAGAACTCGGCGGTGCCCTGGCCGAAGCCTTTTTGGAAGTGTTTTACGAACGTGAGTCTTACGGGGTCATTACCACCCATTATGCCAATCTAAAAGCGCTTGCCAACGAATTGCCGCATATGAGCAATGCGAATATGCTTTTTGATGGTAAAACTCTAGAACCTACCTTTCAATTGGTATTGGGACAGGCCGGGAGCTCCTTCACTTTTGAAGTTGCTCAAAAGAACGGTATCCCCTACTCTTTGATCAACAAGGCAAAGAAGAAGATAGAGCGCGGTAAGGTTCGGTTTGATGCCACTATAGCCAAATTACAGAAAGAACGCAGTAAAATGGCCCAAACAGGGTCTAGATTGCAAGAAGAGGAGGCAAAGGCCAGAGAAGAAGCGGCCAGATTGGAGAAATTGAATGCCAAAGTAAAGTCCAAACTAGAAAACTATCAAGAGCTTTATGATCATGACCAGCGGATGATTCAGCTTGGAAATAAGGTGAATGTTGCGGCGGACAAGTATTTTCAGGATAATAAGAAGAGGCCATTGGTGTCCGAGTTGTTGCGTCTGGTAGAAACGGAGAATAGCAAGCGTAAGAAAAAAACGGCCAATCAAGCAAAGGCGGAACGCTCCAAAAAGGCGAAAGTGGCCCAAGAAGTACAGAAAGAGGTTAAGGTTATACGAGA
The DNA here is from genome assembly GCA_964353165.1 of uncultured Maribacter sp. Taxonomy (GTDB): domain Bacteria; phylum Bacteroidota; class Bacteroidia; order Flavobacteriales; family Flavobacteriaceae; genus Maribacter. Next base: position 10,832 of record CAYGUY010000037.1, on the reverse strand, counting down.
GAAAAAGCAGGTCGCAAAGAAAAAGGCCGTTCAAAAAGAAGAGAATAAACCTAGGCCTGAGTTTAAGATAAACGATCGTGTACGGATGCATGATGGTAAGGCCGTAGGAAGCATTGATAAGCTGGAGAAAGGCAAAGCGGTCGTCAATTATGGTATGTTTACGACCAATGTCAGTGTTGACCAGTTGGAATTGGTAGAACGTAAAAAGAACTAGGTTATGAAACGAATAGGATATGTAATCTGCTGCATAGCTTTTCTCAACTGGCTTAATTCCTGCGGTAGCGACGATGCCGTTGTCACCCCAATAACAGATGAGGAACTTAGTATACGGGCTGAAGTTGATGAAAATCCCGTTTCAGGGAGTGCGGTAGCAACGGTAGCTTCAAAATTGACAGGTACATTAACCTATACCTTGAGTTCAATATCTGTTGATAACGCTGTTGAAATTAATTCGGCAACTGGGGTTTTAAGCGTTAGTAGTTCGTTAGCCTTTGATTACGAACGGAGAACAGCAATAACGGGAGTTGTAGTGGCATCAAATGGTAGCGAAAGTGAAGTCTGGGATTTACAAATAAGCATTCGAAATATTGACGATATCGAGTATTGGCTTAGCGATTCTAAAGCGGCATATCAAGCAGAAAACTCTGGGAATTGGGTACTGATCACCGAACAGGAATATGAACAACTAACCACACAGCTGAACAGCATCAGTAAATCGGGCACCACGGATCTCCTGTATAGCCAAGGCTCAAACTCAGAACTGTTTGAAACCTACGCTGGTTTTACCGTATCCAACGATCTCTCCAGTATTCCTGAGGATAGTTATGTTTTCGCTTTTAAGTATCTCGCTCTGGCTGATTCCTTGGCAGAAAACCAAGTAAAGGTATCTGATGGTATTGTCACGGAGGGTTATGCGAATTTAGGAAACACATTGCCGATTCACAATCAAGGCCAACGGTATTTTGTTTTGAAAGGAGCACGACAATCCACCACTACCAGTAGAGGGTTTTTAGGTATCTATTCCCAAAACGGGGTTTCTTATGATAGCCAAGGGAATGCAGCGGGTACACATCTTTTTGGAGCAGGTGATATCAACGAATTCTCGAGTACTAATTTGCTGGATCGTGTTTGTATCTATCAAGGGCTAAGTACACCAGTACAACAATGGGATTAATGCTGTTTACATAAGAAACAAAACAGCCGACACCAAGTTGTTGAATCACAACTTTAGGTGCCGACTGCCGTACTACTTCTTTACAATTTAAATTCCTTATTTCGTTCTTTCAACAGTAAACGTTGCCACAACGCGGTGAAAAGAAACTTCATCGAAAATTAACTGCTTGGTTTGGGGCTCACCCAGTTTTAATTCGGTCAAAGGAATTTTAAGTGATCTTACCCCTAAATTCTCACTGCTAAACAAATCTTTATCATTAAGATCACCCTTAATTTCTATGTAGTCATTATCGTAATCTGGCCTTTCTACTTCAACGGTCACACTCTGGTTAATGGAATGGGAATTTAAAAACGCTATCTGTAAGTCATTTGTGCTAGGCCTAACCCATCTTACCCTGCTATCTACTCTTTGACCATTTTTCTTAAGTTCACCTTCCACAGAGCCCCAGATTTCTAGATGAGGCCCTTCTGAACCCACAAGGGGTACTTGGTTAACCAAAAGATTATTGACAGTGATTTTAAACTGTGGATACGCTAAATCACAACTCCTAACATTATACTCAGTTGCCAAAACCACCTTTGCAACCGGGAAACCTTGTCTTAGATATTTCAATTTATAGGCCAAAGGAGCACCCGGTGATTCCTTAGAATAGTTACCTCCTTCTGAAATAACGTTATAAACTCCCTCAGGGCCATTCATCACTTGAGTAGCACTGGCTCCTGAGCCTCCAATAACCGTTGCCTTAACTGTAGATGATTGCAAAAGCGTCTGATAAGATCCATCGGCACTTATAGAGCCTTCCGCCCCTGCCTTTATAGCACCATCTATGGCCGTTCTTACTTGTGTAATGGTTGAATCTGACTCTACCGTATATAAAACCATGCGTCCGTAAGTTACAGTGGAAACATAAACTGGGCTTGTGGAACCCAAGCTTTCCAAACTAGGTAACTCCGTAAACAAATCACTAGGCGATTGACCTGGTGAGTCCAAGTCGAGCGTGAAATATTTTTGAATAAACTTCAAAACATAGGTGTTTTTCTTTTCTGAACGGTTAAAGTCGATACTGCCCGAAATACTTTTGGTCAACCCTCTGTAATTTGCGCCGATGGCTACAGCCATATGCTCTTCTGAATATACTTCTGTTTGATCAACAACGAGGCTTGCCGGTGTAGCACCCGTTACCTCTCTATTCAATAATTCATTGATACCCGCTCGAACGTTACTTAGTTTATTGGGGTTTTCAATGGTCACCGAAGGACTACCTTCTATATTGCTGAATGAAGTAGATACGGTTATTGGTGCTCTCTCAGCTTGTATGGCGATGTATTCACCAGTAGGTATGGATTCTCCTTTTAACAGAGCACCAGGGTAAATAACGTCCGTGGTTGGGTCTAGCATAAACAACTGATTAAAACCAGGAGCTCCGTTGTAGGTTTTTGTAAAACATGCGAATTCAGAATTCCCTTCACGTTCTGGACTGGTGGCGCTTGTTTCAGCAATTGCCGACTCTTGCGGTTGGTTAATTACACTTAATTTAGCCACCTCGGCATCAAAGTCTACCGCTTCGTTGTTTGAAAATTGTGGTTCTGTGGGGTCAAGTTCGTCTTTACTACACCCTATAAAGGTGATGACCAAAAGACTCAAAAAGGTCATTAATCGTAAAGTTCCAATTTTTAATTCCTTTGTTTTCATAATTCTTTAGTTTTTAAGATTCAACACCCCAAAACTAGAGGCACATGTACTTGAAACCTAAAAACAGAACTAGACAAATACTAGACATATGCGCGATGTTACTACCAACCATGTCATAGACAAGTAAAATATCACAAGAGATTTAAAAACCCATAGGGTCAATAAAATAAATACCTGACAAGTATTTTAGTAATACCGAAGTGTGTTTTGTGTCTAGACATTGTATTGACAGTTGCTTTTGAATAAATAGACTACATGTTTAATGAATTTACATAATGAGTATCTTGCAAAAACAAACAACGAAAGATGAAAACAGTAGAAAATGTCCTAATACTTTTTTTAATGTGCAGTTTTAGCTTAACAGCACAAAACAAAATGAGTATTGACAGTTTGCTATCTCATTTTAAGGAACAACCAATTGACACCCTTAAAGTCCATACCGCTCAAAACATAATTAATTATTATATGTATCGAAATCCGGAAGAGGCAAAATATTTTGCTTTAAAAGAACTAGAATTATCTAATCAGCTAGATTATGATTTGGGGGAAGCGATGGCTAATTATCAATTAGGAATTGTCTATAACAATCTTGATAAAATTGATTCCGCAAAATTCTATTATAACTCTAGTCTTAAAATTGCGAAGAGAATTAATGACGGAAAACAAATATCTAAAGCATATAGAGGCTTGGCTATATTAGAATTCGCACAGGGTAATTTAAAAAAGGCGGATAGTATCAACAACAAAGATCTTGAACATGTTATAAAAATAAAGGATTCAATTGGGATCGCATTATCATATGATTTCAAGGGAAACATAAATCAAAATAAGGGCTTTTACGAAATTGGACTAAAATATACCCTTAAAAGTCTTGATCTTTTTGAAAAAATTGGAGACTCACTACGCATTGCTGATTGCTATAATCATTTGGCCACACTTGAGCATAACTTAAAAAACTATGAAAGGGCTTTGGAATACAATATAAAATCTTTATCTATTTATGAAGAATATGAAGATACCTATTACCAAGCGCAAGCTCTTAATGATATTGGCGTCATGTTAAAACTCCTTAAAAGGGAAACGGAGGCACTTGAATATTTTAAAAAAAGTATTAAGAAATCTCAAGAGGCAAAAGTAAAATCACTAGAAGTCGCTGCTTTAACAAATATTGGTTCTACCTATATTCAGCTAGAGCAGCCTTTACAGGGTATTGAATTCTTGAATAATTCGATTGAAATAGGAAAAACTATTAATAGCTTAAGAAGAGTTGCCATAGCAAAAAATAAACTTGCTGAGGCTTATATCTTGCTAAAAAGGTCGCAAGAGGCAACTGCTATTTTACATGAGGTCATCGACTATGCAAGGGAATTTGAAAACTTATCAATTTTAAAATTTGCACTCAAACTTAGTAGCAAGGCGAATGAGGAGCTTGGAAAAACCGGTTTAGCGCTTAATCAACATAAACAATTTAAAAGAATCAATGATTCACTAATAGATTCAGAAAAGCTTAAAAAAATTGAAGAACTGAGAATAATATTCGATACCGAAAAAAAAGAAGCTGAAATCGCTTTGCAGCAAGAAGAAATAAAGACTCTTAATGAAAGAGCCAAGGTAGATAAATTGAGAAAAGGACTTTATGCCGGTGGTATGGCCTCTGCCTTAGCCCTATCTGGGCTGTTGGTCTTTGGGTTTCAACAGCGCATCAAAAAAAACCGAATTGAAAAAGAAAAGATTTCTGAAGAATTAGAGCATAAACAAAAAGAACTGACCAGTCAGACCTTACATCTAGTTCAGAAAAGTCAGTTCATTGCGGAAATCAAAGAAAATCTTGAAAACCTAAAGAACTCTCCTGAAAAATTTAAAGTAGAATTTAAACGTATTGTAATGCTCTTAAAAAAACAGAATGCTGCGGATAAAGATTGGGAAGTCTTTAAATCGTACTTCTCTGAAGTACACCAAGATTTTGAGGAAAAATTAAAATCTATTACGGAGAAAGTTACAGATAAAGAATTGCGTTTGGCATCTTATGTGAAAATGGGGCTTAATAATAATGAAATTGCGAATATTCTTAACGTGCTACCGTCTAGTATACATACCTCAAAATATAGGTTAAAACAGAAATTGCATATTGATAAAGATCTGGACTTTGACAGTTTTATTAAGGGTTTATGATGTTGAGATTCAAAAACCTTTGTCCCCCACCCCATGTTTTCCACTAACGTAAGTGTGGACCAGTTGGATTTTGCTGATAAATCAAAATAGGTGTTGATTATCAATTACTTAAAATAAATCGTATACGATATATTTCCTTTGATATTTCTATAAATGAATAAAACAGCCGACACCAAGTTGTTGAATCGCAACTTTAGGTGCCGACTGAAGCATTAAATTTTAAAAGAAGTTTATTCCATCTTTTATTGTTTGCTTCCCTCCCAAGTACCTTCCATCTCCCTTCCTGCATCGACCCAGGTACCACTGGCTTCGTTGTTTTCCCTTAATTGACCAATGAATTCACGGTCCTCCGTGTTTCCAAGGGTAGCGGCCAACATACCATTTTCGGTTACCTTACCCGTTATCGGTGAAGAATCCGAAGTGAAACTGGAGGTGGCCGTGCCGGTCACATTTCCATTTCCATCCACACTTACCACCCAAATTCCCCTATCATCACCGGAATAGGTACCGTTCCAAGTTCCCGTTAGGCTCGAATTAATAGGTTCCGCTTGCTCGTCCTTTGAGCATGAGAGGTTCACCATCATTAAAACAAGCATTGGTACATACATAATTTTTTTCATTTTTTTGTTTTATTTGATTATACATAATTCACCCCCTTTTCCAAGGGGATTTATTGATTCACCCTTTATCGGACTAAATTTCTCTTTTTCAAGGTTTAACCATTGATTTTAGACTTTTGAGTGCATTGCTATAAAACTGGTTGTATTTTTCAATGGTTTCTGGTGATGGGTCTGCCAACATTTCCTGTAAATAGGGCATTTTTGAGAATTTGAAGTAGTCGTTTTGGGCGTCCTCCATGGCCATCAAACCAGATATGTCCGCCATTACCTGTTGCCTATCCCGTGTTGCGTCCACCCCGTATTGTTCCATGGCCAGTTGCACCACACTTTTTGAACTAGTGGTCTTTACATTGTTGGAGACAGAGACCGTTTCCACATCAAAATATACCGGTTCGTAATTGGGGTTTGCCTGGACCAACGCTATTTGCATGGCGTTCAGCACCGACTGCATTTCGGCGATTTCACCTGCCATATCATTTTGATTGATGCCCACGGCCGTATTGATATAGGAAAACAGGTCGTTGCCTTGGTAGGCCTCCCACGCCACTCCAATAATGCGCTGGTAATCATTGATGCGCATGGCTTCTGGGGCAACGGCTATGGCCATACCGTCTCTATTGGCCGAAGGAAGTAGGTAATCTCCCTTGTTCACCGTTCCCAATACCTTTACCGGGGTCTGGCCAATAAAAGCGACCCTCTTATAGGCATGCTCCTCCCCAGCCGGGGGCATTGCGCCAGTAACGATCGGGTTTTGGGAAATTACCATAAAATGATCCGCTGTGTTGAATTTGGTGGATATCTCACCTGCCCGGACCCCAACGACATCGCCAAAGGCCATGGTCTCATTAACATCATACTTTTTGAGCCATTCCGCATAATCCGCCCCTCCAGATTCAAAAGCGGCCCCCTTATTGCTTTCGTTATATGCTACGGTCAATGATATTTGTACCCCCTGAACAAAGAGTCCAAAAGCCGACCAAGCCACATCATCACAATCGCCCAATACGGCCAAACCTCCAATACAGGCTCCTAGATTGGCCCCGAAGGCCACCGAGGCTTCCAATAGATCCATATATTCCAAGAGTAGGTTGAGCGAATAATCATTGTTCAAATAAATATCAAAAGCTCCTGGAGCCTCTGCAGGCGGTGTGGTGTCATCGTCCTCCTGATCTTGGGCCTCTTCCTCCGTAGGTTCATTTTCCAACAACACCTCCAAAATAAAATTCTGGCTCACATCACTAAAGGCTTGAAAACCCTCTATTCTTCCAATCGGTTCATTATTGGCGTTCCAAAAGGACATAAAATTGTGTTCCCTTGTGGGCACTGTGCTGTTCAGCTTAATGGCCATCCCGTGCCTACTCCCCTGTAGCAATAAGGGGTAGGCGTCTATGTCTGACTGATTTGTCTCGGACAACAACGCATCTATGGTTACTTTATCATAAAAATTGGCAACATTATCAACGGCCAAGGTCTGCAAATTGGTATTCTGTTCTACTTGCATGTCTCCTGAAAAGCGGGCCATGCTTTGATTGTTCACGTTAAGGTTATTGTTAAGATCGGTAATACCGTCCGCGATGAGATTCCGATGCCTTACATAGGGCACATAGGTCAAAGACTGACTGCTGAACGCCGTAAAATCGGAGCCGGCGTTTAGGTCAATATCCACACTGAGGGTCTTTGCCCCGTCCCAATTGATTTCATTAAAACTGCCCATGCTTTCACCGGTCTGTTGGCCTTGGCCAATGGTAAGGTTAATGGTACCATACTCATCGGTCTGGGTATTTTGGGTTTCTTGGTATTCAATGTTGCTGGACGCATCAAGAATGGTGAAGCGGATACTCAACTCCTTATTTGGAATATTATTGGATGGAACGTCGATTCCAGGAATTTCGTCCGGGTTATTGTCTACCAATACGGCTTGGTAGGTAATGCCATCTGTCTGTGCCAAGAGACCTATGGAGAACAGCATGCATAAGCTAAGAAGTGTGTATATCTTTTTCATTTTAAAAACTGTTAAAGGCACAATTGCAGCCGGGCAGTTGTATGACGATGCCTATGCCAATGTTGTGCATGTTGATGTTTAATTTTTCATTATCCTCCGGACGGGCGTTCACTAAGGAAAAACTGCGTCCGAAGCTATACTGGAGGTACAGTGCCGCCTTATTGGAAATGGGATATTGGACGCCTAGGCCCAAGCGGGGTACTACCAAAAGATTATCGAACTCATCTTCCCCGGATAGGTCGAACACTTGATTGTTCAAGGTTTGCGTTCCCCTGACCAAATATTCCAAGGTGGCCGTGGATCCTACGAAAAACCGGAAATCCTTGGAGCGGGCAAAGGAATAGTGCAATCCGGCTTGAAGCCCGGCATAGGTCACGTCCCATTCAAAATAATTATCGAGCAGGGCATCACTGGCCACGGCCCCATAATTGTTAAGCATCCCTCCTAGTATAACTTGTAGCTTATCTCCGGGTAATTGAAAGAGATAGGCAGCGCTCAAATAGCTGGCATTCGTGGATTGGAGGTTCTCCAAGGTGCCGCCCACCGAGTTTTGGTAATCAAAACTGGATACGGTCTGTCCTACCCCGACCTCAATACGTTGCCCAAAGGTGTAAAGGGAGCTCAAAACCCATCCGAAAGCCAACCACTTTTTCATAGCTTAATGAGTTGTTTGGTGGCCTTCTGCCTGCCCGATACCAATTTTAGGAAATAGTTGCCTTGGGATAGCTGGGGCAGGGAAATGGTCAACAGATTGGATGGTTCGTAGGTATCCTGTAATATCAACCTGCCGGAAGCATCAAAAAGTTGCATGTCCACCGATTCTCCAAGCCCGTTTTCAAGCGTTACCAAAACGCCTTCTACAAAAGGATTTGGAAACACTATTATTTCAAGCTCATTGGGATCACCGCCCAATACTATGGCCGGAAGCGGCTGAATATAGCCCTGGCGCAATTGGGTTTGGTCTGCCCCAAAGGTGCCAATGACACCTGTTTGGCCAATGCTCTGGTGTATAAAATACGACCCTGAGGTACTTTGGACCAACTGCGAATTGCCCGCTGCGGCCAAAGTCTGTCGTTTTAAGGACTGGGAACTCAGTAGAACAGGAATTATTAATAGAAGTAGTAAAATTCTTTTCATTTGATTGTTATTTAATGGAAGGTTAATGTGGAAACTGGCACTAAAGAGAACACTACTTTCTAAAGTGCCAAAAGTTCCACTATTATTCCAATTGGTTTAAAGATCAAATGGTCCGATAAAGCCCCAATTCAAGTCCTCGTTTGAAATCACATATTGAGTGCCGGCTTTATTGAAAAGTAAATACTGACGATTATTGCCAAGATAGAAGCCAATTCCTGCGCCAACCGTTTCAAATGGAAGTGTTCCATTGCCCCATTCCGATATATCGAACACTCCATTAAATTGATTAGGATTGTTTGAATATCTAGAAAATTGGGTGCCATCCCTATTGATCATATATCTATCGGACGGACCGCCACTGTAACTTCTGAAAACTATGGCCCCTATGCCATTTACGGCAAAGGGATTGTCACCCGCCGCCAGATTTTCAATGTTATTGAGACTGCTTCTCCAAGTTTGTCCGTCTAAAACGTAATTGTAGAATAGGCCGCTTTGCGACATGAACATAATCGTATTATCCGTTGAACTTCCCAAGGAAGTATTGCATGCCGCACCAATACCATCATCACCAAATGGATACTCGCCTTCATAAAGTTCTTCAATGGGGTAAGGACCATCCAATTGCGCGTTGGCACTACGCATAAACTCTTTACCATCCGCACTGATCAGGACAAATGCTGTTCCCTCAACGCAATAGGCGGCTCCTACCGGCCCCATTTTGGACAATACTTGTCCCTTCCAGTGTGCAGTATGTATAGGTTCGCCTCCCGTGCCGCTGGCAGGGGTACATTCCGTAACATCGTATTGCGTGGCAAGTTGCACTCCCACAATTTGATTCGTGTTTACACTCCTAACCACATAACTTAAGGGCAAGCCCGTTGAAATGGTACTGCTTTCCGCAAGTAGGTTCACCAATTCTGAAAGGTTACCGCCAATAGTTTGTATGGTGGATGACGATTCACCTCCAAAGGCCATCACTTTTATCTTGATTTCGCTCAGCTCATTCAGATAACTCGCATCAATGTCAACCTCTGCCTTGTTGGCCACGGATTGGAACTCTGCCTCTACCGCTGCATTCATTTCGGTATAGGAGGAAGTCGACTCTATCAACATATAATAGATTCGGCCGTAGGATACGTCACTTATATAGGTTGCGGGGTTACCGGGCTGTACATATTTTGCCAAATCTTCCGGGGTTACGGAATCTGCAAAAATTCCTTTCAAACTGGTAGGGATTTCAAAAGACATGGTATAAAAATTTTGTGTCAGTTTCACCAATATCCTATTATATTCCTTTTCGGAACTAAAATCGAAATCGGCACTAACATCTGCAAAGGCATTTTCAAAATCGATGCCCATACTTAAGGCCAATGCTTGCCTGCTCTGTACTTGACTATAACTAAATGTAAAGTTAGCAGGGAGGTCTTGGGGTGAATTGGCGATAATGTTATTCATGGCATTTTGAATGGAAAGTTTGGATACTTCCTCTACCTCAAAACCGGAGACTAGGTTGCCATTGATCAAATTGTAGGAAACGGCACCTCCCGCCCTTGCTACGGCAATGACGTCCGGTGTTGCTTTCTTTAATGATTTGCCCTGCAACAAACTACCGGGGTAAATCACCGAAGCGTTGGGATTGAAAAGTGGAAACCCATCCCTTCCCGTACCACCACCTTTAAGGGCATCATAGGTTTTGGTAGTACAGTTCCATACCTCACCATCAATTACTTCGTTGGTTTCTTTTTCTTCTACTATTTCTTCTGAAGTGGTAGGTGCCTCCAATTCACCTGCGGAAGCAACCACTTTAGAAAAATCGGCATCCGTGAATTCATCGTTTGTCAATGTTGGATTATCACCGGAATCACTACTGCAAGATGCCAGAAGTAGAAACAACAAAAAGGGTAGACAATAAAATCGTGATTTAATTGAAAGGATACTTGTTTTCATAATTGAAAGGTTTTTTGGATTCAACACCTCAAAACTATCTTTCAATCAACGGCTTACCTAATTTTGTCCATGGACAAAGTATGGACAA
>CAYGUY010000036.1:29747-37896 GCA_964353165.1 uncultured Maribacter sp. | reverse complement strand
ACAATTTTAAAATTATCCGCAGGCGGAATACAGGTATTGTCCTCATCTGGTTTTACAAAAATGACGTACTCGTTTACGGTATCTATATGCTGAAGATTTTTAATCAGTTCCAGTGCTACCATATCCATGCCGTGTTTCTTTTTTCGATACAGGCGTTGACCTTCAATTCCTATTTTCATGTCTTGGGGATTTAACTGTTTATGGTACCGTGCTGGGTATGTATAAATTTTTTATTAGCGCCTTTTAACTTAAAGAGTGATAGGAACATTACCGCAAAGGCCTTAGGTAAGGTTAATAACGCGTTTAACGTTTTACGGTTGTGGAACGTTCGCGGAATAGCGCATAAAAAAGCGACAACCACTGCGCCAAAGGTAACTTGCCATGCCAAGGGCGGCACTGATAACCAAGCGATTACCTCTGGCAAAAACAACTGAAACATCAAAGAGCTTAAAGCCAATATGCTTATCAATCCCGCCAACAGTACCCGAGGCGGCGCAATCATCTGATAGACCTTGTCGGCAAAATCCAAATTCCCCTTTAGAAAAAATGCCTTTACACCAGACCAGAAGAACCGTTTAAAATAGACAAACTGGGCAGAGAGCCATCTTTTGCGCTGATTGGCAAACACATCGGCCTTTTGGACTTTCTCGTCCAGAACAAGGGCGTCATGTAAATATTCTATCTTTTCCCCATCGCGCAACAAGGTTAATTCCAATTCCTTATCAAATCCTCCAATGGCTTTGATATTGGCCATGGTCGACTTAAAAAACCGATACTCGAAAGCCATACCGGAGCCAATGAGCGCTGAGGAAAAACCGAGGACACGATGGCCCTTTCTAAAAATATGGTTATTGACCTCTTCGCTTATCGCATCTAAAATAGCAAAAGACGTATTTGTATTTTTTGCCATGCGATGCCCTTGTACAACTTTATAGCCCCTATCAAAAGCCGAGTTCATTTTTGTGATAAAATCGGGTTTCATGATGTTATCGGCATCCAAAATCAAAGCCACATCATAGCTATCGCCAAGTTCTACCATAGCTGCGTTCAACGCCTTGGATTTCGTACTTGTTTCAAAAGAAACTTCAATTAATTTTATGGGCAGTGCCTTTAGTGCTTTTAGCGTTTCTTCCTCAAAGGAATCGGCAATTACGACCACATCAAACTTCGCCTTGTCATAATCCTGTTCCAAGGCTTTTATAGCAACCTCAACAATTACGGCATCTTCCTTATATCCTGGAATGAGCACCGCGAACTTCCTTGCCAATGTTGTAATGGACTTGGAGTTGGATTTCGCCGTAAACAATCCCGCTATGGAAAAAATGAGGATATAGAGCACCCCAAATGCCAAATAGGCAAATAACAGGAATTCCAGAATAGTGAGAATGAATTTTAAGAATTGCATAAAAAGAGGTTAAAGAAAATTTGCCGACTACACGTTCATCAACTTATGGACAGATTCTGTTTTTAGCAGTTCGTCAAAATAAGCGATTGTGTCTACCAGGCCTTCCCTTAGCGGTATTTTAGGTTCCCAACCATTGAGTTTTTCTTTGGCTAAACGAATATCGGGCTGTCTTTGTGTTGGATCATCCGACGGTAAAGGCATGTGTATAATCTTGGAAGAACTTCCTGTAAGTTCGATGACATTCTGAGCCAGTTCCAACATGGTAAATTCTACAGGATTACCAATATTTACCGGTCCGATAAAATCGTCTCCCGTAGCCATCATCCGAATCATACCCTCCACCAAATCATCTACATACTGAAAACTTCTGGTCTGGGTTCCGTCTCCGAAAATGGTAATATCCTGACCTTGTAATGCCTGATTGATGAAGTTAGAAACGACCCGACCATCATCCGGTTCCATTTTAGGTCCGTAAGTATTGAAAATTCGGATTATTTTTACTTTTACATCGTTGGATTCGTGATAATTGATGAACAAAGACTCCGCACAGCGTTTCCCTTCATCATAACAGGAACGAATGCCAATAGGGTTTACATGACCCCAATAGTGCTCCGGTTGTGGATGCATTTCTGGATCACCATATACTTCACTTGTAGATGCCTGTAGCACTTTGGCACCAATCCGCTTTGCCAATCCTAACATATTAATGGCACCCATCACGGACGTTTTAATAGTCTTGATAGGATTATGTTGATAATGCACCGGCGATGCGGGACATGCCAAATTATAGATTTCATCGACCTCTATAAAATACGGGATGGTCACATCGTGGCGAACTACCTCAAAATAAGGGTTGTCCATTAAATGAACCACCTTACTTTTTCTTCCCGTAAAATAATTGTCCAAGCAAATCACTTCATTGCCCTCGTTCAATAATCGTTCGCACAAATGCGATCCTACAAAGCCCGCTCCACCGGTCACTAATATTCGTTTCATCTACTTATTTTTTAAATTGATTGATTATCGATTAAGCAACCGCTGTTTGCGTCTTTGCCGATTTTGGTCCGTTTATGGTCTCTCTTCCTATACTGTAATAGGTATAGTCCAAATCTTTCATTTCCTCTGGATCATATACATTTCTACCATCAAAAATCAGCTTGTTGTTCATGATTTTTTCCAAAATCCTGAAGTTTGGCATTCTAAATTCCGACCATTCTGTCACTACCAATAAGGCATCTACTTCAATACAAGCATCGTACTCATCTTTGGCGTATACTACAGAATCCTTTAAGGTATGTCTCGCCTCTTCCATCGCTACCGGATCGTAGACACGCACTTGCGCACCCATGGTTAATAATTGCTCTATAATCACCAGGGATGGCGCCTCACGCATATCATCCGTTTTAGGTTTAAAGGCAAGTCCCCAAATACCGAATTGCTTTCCTTTTAGGTTTTCACCAAAATGGGCTTTTATCTTTTCTACCAATTTCGATTTTTGTCTGTAATTGACGCTTTCTACAGCTTTCAATACATCTAAAGAATGACCGTATTCATCTGCCGTGCGTACCAATGCCTGTACATCTTTTGGAAAGCAACTTCCGCCGTATCCCGTACCTGGATAAATAAATTTGTTACCGATTCTGGCATCAGAACCAATTCCCTTACGAACTAGGTCAACATTAGCCCCAACCAGTTCGCAAAGGTTGGCTATATCGTTCATGAAACTAATTTTCGTAGCCAGCATAGAATTAGCGGCGTACTTTGTCATTTCAGAAGAAAAAATATCCATAAACAATAACGGATGTCCGTTCATTAAAAATGGCTTATATAAACGTTTTAGGGTTTTCTCTGCTCTTTCCGATTCAATACCTACAACAATACGGTCCGGCTTTAGGAAATCGTCTATGGCACTACCCTCTTTTAAGAATTCTGGGTTGGAGGCGACGTCAAAAGGAATGTCTACCTTTCGTTTTGCAAGCTCTTCCTGTACAGCTGCCTTTACCTTAAAAGAAGTTCCTACAGGAACTGTACTTTTTGTGATAATAACTTTGTAGTCCTCCATGTGCTGACCAATTTCACGGGCAACACCAAGAACATACTTTAAATCAGCACTACCATCTTCATCCGGAGGTGTACCCACAGCAATAAAAACAGCATCGCTGTCCTTAATTCCTTTTGCTAAACTAGTGGTAAACGTAATTCTACCTTTCTCCAAGTTTCTGGCCAAAAGCGTGTCAAGTCCCGGTTCATAGATAGGAACCTCCCCCTTAAGTAACATATCCACTTTCTTTTTGTCGATATCTACACAAGTGACATCGATTCCTGTTTCTGCAAAACAAGTTCCGGAAACCAAACCGACGTAACCCGTTCCTACTACTGTAATTTTCATATTGATAAATTTTAATTTTTGACTTCTTTTCTTACTATATTGTAAATATATTCTTACTTATTAAGTAGGTTAAATTATTGTTGTGAAACGCTAGGTTTAAGTTGTGAAAGCTTCATAGTCCTCTATTTTTGGTTTTTTACGCCTACTAAAATCATTATAGAACTTAAAAACTATTAGGTCATAATACACCCAACTACGATTATATTAGTGTGCGAAAATATCATAGGCCTATTACTTGAACTAGTTACAAGGGACAGATGGGGATTTACTGTAGACGAGCCGCGCTTCAACTTCGGCAAAGTAATTTACTAAGAGACAGGTACTGTTATAGAATGGAATCATCAGAGTTATTCTAATACCTTGCTATACTATTTGGCTATTGTATAAAAGCCAAGGCATCGGGAATCTTTCCCGTGCCAATGGTACTTACAATTTCAAAAGTACGCATATCAACAACCTCAATTTTGCTGGCGTTGGAGTTTGCTATGAAGGCGTATTGACCATTAGGATGCATAAGAATATTTACAGGTCTTGGGGTATGATAGAGAATTTTCTCTATCAGTTTGTATTTACCGGGAATCTGAACGGTTCGTATTTGCTTTCTGGAATACCGGTCATATACCGAAATACTGCCGTCGTTTGCATTCGCTACCAAGGCATAGTTTCCGTTTATAGAAAACTTGATTTTTAAAGGTTCGTTTCCGGTAGGTACCGTAGCTATAACCTTATTTGCTATCGTATCAATTATTGATAAGGAATTGTCGTTCTTGTTCGTTACCCATACTTCAGAACCATCAGGGGTAATGTCTATACTTTCCGTGGTTAATCCGCAGGGGATAATTTTTAATGCTTTATCGGTTTCAAGGTCGATAACACTTACCGAATTGGATTGCATATTGGTCACGTAGGCGATTGGTTCGGTCGGATGTAACACCGAAAGGTGACTTCTCTTTTGTTTGGTAGGTATTTGTTTTTCAATGCTATCGGTTGCCAGGTTGAGTATTGATAAATTGTTACTCACATAATCTACCAGACCAATTGTATTAGCCTCGGCCATGGTCACGAGGCCATTGGCATTCATACTGCCGGATATGGTTATCGTTCGCTCTAATTTATTTGTTTTTGTGTCGATTACCTTAAGAAGATTTCCTTTGCTTGTAAGGTCTCCGTAGTCCGTAACGATAAGGCTATTTCCATCCAGCGTTGCAATAATTTCATGGGCCTGCATATCAATGGGAATATCCCCTATTTCTTCCCCAGAGTGCAAATCGAACACTTGTATGTCCCTACTTAGCTTGTTTACTATATATAATTTCCCACTGGTCTGTATGGTATACGAAGGCAATCTTACCCAAAGAACCACGGTAACGAACAACACATATAGTGGCACCACTATAAGCAACAACCGTTTGATTCGTTTTTTCAGCATCGGGGAAAGAATTAATTGATCAAGGCCAAACCGTCCGGCATTTCTCCGACCTTTATACTACTTACCAAAGTAAAACTATTCATATCTAAAACCTCAACCCGCCCTGCGGAATAATTGGAAACAAAGGCATATTTACCGTTAGGATGCATTAAAATACCTACTGGTCGTGGGATACTATAAAGCACTTTCTCAAATATATTCTTCTTACCGGGAATCTGCACATTGGCAATATGTTTTTTGGTCTCGGTATCGTAAATAGAAATTGTACCATCAGCCGCATTGGACACTAAACACTGTCTGCCATCCATTGAAAATTTGATGCGTAAAGGCTGATTTCCCGTATCCAAACGACTTGTGGTCTCATAGGTTTCCGTATCGATGATGGAAATGAAATTATCATCAATATTCGTTACCCATAGTTCTGAACCGTCTGGGGTAATAGCGATACCTTCGGCACGGTCACTGCACGGAATTACCATGATTACTTCATTCAAATGCACGTTTATAACACTTACGGAGCCTGAATTAATATTACTAACATACACCAAGGGTTTAAAAGGATGATGCACTAGCAAATGACTAAAATCCTGATGGGTAGTAATCTGTTTTACTACTTCCTCAGTTGCAATGTTTACTACAGATAAATGATTCCCTACATCCGTAACCACACCAACAGTATTCTCTTGTGGCATGGTGATAATACCATGAGGTCGTTCACTATCACCAAGTGGAATTGTTTTTTCTACCGTATTGGTTTCCGCATCGATTACCGTAATACTTTTTGCAGCGCTATCAGGTGAACCGTAATTGGTCACTACAATTCGGTTTGGGTTGCTGACCACTGTGGCTTCGTGAGGTTCTATTTCTAGCTGTAGCTCTTTGACTTCAGTTCCTTCGAACAAATCAAAAATCGTAATACTTTTACTTCCCTTATTAACCACGTATAAAACCCCATCTGTTTGGATGCTGTAGGATGGTTGTTTTATGAGATAAAACGACCCAAGCAGCAACGCCAGAATCACAAGACCGATGATTATTACTTTTCTATTTTTCATATCAAATCCGATTTGAATTGTTGAATAGCGAACCGACATGCCCTTGCCGTAATGGCCATGTAGGTTAACGACGGATTTTGACAGCCCGATGACGTCATGCAACTACCGTCCGTGATAAATACATTCTTAACATCGTGCATTTGGTTATTTTCGTTCAATACCGACGTTTTAGGGTCCTTCCCCATTCTGGCCGTACCCATTTCGTGAACCGCAGATCCTGGAGGCGGACTATTTCTGTAACTCCCCACATTTACAAATCCCGCTTTTAAAAGGATTTCCTCGCTAGATCTTGTCATATGTTCCATCATCGCCAAATCATTGGCGCCGTATTCAAAATGCACCTTTACCAAGGGTAGTCCCCATTGGTCTTTATTTTGATAATCCAAGGAAATTTTATTCTCATAATTGGGCAGCACTTCTCCTCGCCCTCCCAATGAGATTTTCCATTTCCCGGGCGTTTCCAATTGCTCTTTTAAGGCCACACCAAATCCTTGGGTCGCTTTTGATTTCCAGTTTTCCCTACTTCCCTTTCCTTGAATTCCGTAACCACGTATAAAATCCGCAGTCTCGGTTTTAGCATCCAAATTCTGAAATCTTGGTATGTAAATCGTACTGGGAGACCTGCCTTCATAATACTTGTCCAGCAAACCATTATAGGTGCCGTAAGTACCCTCGTTCACCACATGATCCATTAAATTATGCCCTACTTGTAAACTGGAATTTCCCAAACCATTTGGAAAGGACTCGGAAACCGAATTCAACAAAATAGATGCCGTTGCAATGGCGGATGCATTGAGGAATATCATTTTTGCGTAAAACGTAAGTTCTTCTTTTGATATCGCATCGATTATCTTGACCCCGACGGCCTTTTTGGTAGCCTCATCATAAATAACTTCCTTTACGACCGAGTGTTCCCTTAGTGTTAGATTACCGGAATTATGGGCATCTAATAGTGTTGCCGAATTACTGCTAAAATAACCTCCAAACGGACAGCCCCTGCTGCAAAGGTTACGATACATGCAAGGCCCTCTCCCCTTTTTCTTTTCCGTTAGGTTCGCTACCCTACCGTTGATAAGCAAACGGTCTTGGTAGTGTTTGCCCATGCTTTCTTTCAAATGTTTTTCGACCGCGTTCATGGGTATGGGTGGCAAGAATTTCCCATCCGGCAAATGAGCCAAACCTTCGGTACTACCGCTGATGCCCACATAGTCCTCTACATAATCGTACCACTCTTCCAAATCGGCATATCTAATGGGCCAATCCACGCCATGACCGTCCTTTTTATTTGCCTCAAAATCCATTTCCGAAAAGCGATAGCTCTGTCGCCCCCAGGTCAAGGACCGGCCTCCCACTTGGTAGCCTCGTATCCATTGAAAGGGTTTTTCCTGAATATACGGATGCTCGGTATCCTTTACATAAAAATGTTTGTTGGTAGCATCGCAATGGCTACTTTGAATAGGTCTTTCTGACCGTTCTTCTTTGGATAAGTGTGGCCCGTGTTCAAACTCCCAAGGGTTTTTGGCCGCTGTGGGGTAATCCCTTATATGTTCTACATTGCGCCCTCGTTCCAGCACCAATGTTTTGAGTCCGCCCTCGGTGAGCTCTTTGGCAGCCCAACCGCCGCTGATACCCGAACCGACGACAATGGCGTCAAACGTATTGTATTGTGTTTTTTCTTCCATAGGATATTAACTTGTTGCCCATGCCTTTTGGCCGGCCTGTATGGTAGTTATGGCTTGGTACCTACCGGGAACCGGTTGATAAGCCAGGAGTTGTGTTGCTCCCTCCCTTGAAGTACAATAGCCTTCTATGGTCAATGATTTTAGAATGGTAAAAAACGAACGGCCTCTTATTTTCTTATCGATTTTAAA
>CAYGUY010000036.1:28156-29647 GCA_964353165.1 uncultured Maribacter sp. | reverse complement strand
AAAAAGGTTGGCCCCTTACTATTCCTTCTTAGAAACAACAATCGGTTTCTGTTCATGTAATAGGTTTTTAATGGGCTGTTCTTACCCGTAGAAATAGATTCTTTATGTAATATGGAGGAGTTAGGCTGATAAAAAATGCTGTAGCCCGCTCGTTTTACCCGTTCCGCAAAATCCAGTTCTTCGTAATACAGGAAGTAGCCTTCGTACAACAAGCCCAATTCCTCCAAAACGCTTTTTCTAATCATCATACAGGCGCCATGGGGATAAGCGGTTTCTTTTACCTCGTTAAACTGACCCTCATCCTTTTCCTTGTACCCGTAATGAAAACCTCGGGAAGTTATCGGGTTTATGGGCGATGCCCCGGCGTATTGTATGGTATTGTCCTCATAGAAATACAAAATTTTTGAACTCACGATTCCTATATTTTTGTCAGATTCCATCAAATCCACCATACTGTCTAAAAAATTAGGTTTCACCTCAGTATCGTTGTTCAACAACAAAATATAATCCCCTTTGGCCTGCTTTAAGGCAATATTGTTACCGCCCGCAAAACCTAAATTTTTATCACTTATAATGAGTTCCACTTCCGGATATTTCTGTTTGATAATGTCCGGCGAGGTCGACGGCGAGGCATTGTCTACGATCAAGGTCTCAAAATTGGGGTAGGTCACGGTACGCAGGGTTTCGAGCATTTCGCAAGTAACCTCGGGCTGATCGTAGTTCACACTTACGATCGATACCATGGGTTGTTCAGATTTTGTTTTCATAACTATTATATTTTTTGGACATTGACTTTTTCTTTTGGTAGGTTTCCGAAAGCTGTAATACCTCCAAAAAAAAAGGGTTCTGCCCTTATATTTTATTATTTGATTAGGTAACTGTACTCCTTTTTTTGGGGAGATTAATACCTATTCTTTAGCACTATCACTTTGCCAGTAGTTCGCGTTCATATTCCTCTGGTTTCCGTTCAAAAACTTTAGGATTGGACATTAAGGCCATAGAGGAATAAATCAACAGGGAGGTTGGCATACCCCCAAACACTGCATTTCCGTAAGAGGCTACCATAATTCCTGCCATCCCGCAAATGAGCGCACTTATCTTTATTTTGGTTATCGGATCCCGTATTCGAAACATTACTTTAAAGGATGCCATCCCGATGACGTAAAACAAAATGAGCAAATGCATGGTAAGGCCTATAATGCCCATTTCTGCCCAAATCATCACATACCAGCTGTCCGTTGCTACGTGAGATAAAAAAGCATTTGGCAAAAAACGTTGCGCCTTATCGCCGGCATGACCAATACCACCGCCAAAAGGTCTTGAGGCCATGTAGCCTTTTAATATTTGTTGGTTGGCCAATCGCACCTGTAAGGATGCATCATTGGGGTCAAAAGCAGTACGCATACGTCTCACTTGCGCATTATTATTGGCTATGGTCGTATATTTAAAAAAGATAAAAATCACCGCTAAAAAGAGTACGCCCATACTCAG
>CAYGUY010000036.1:25914-28056 GCA_964353165.1 uncultured Maribacter sp. | reverse complement strand
GTTACGTGACCACCTCTATCCAACCAAGCCTGCTCGGCAAAATCGACCCCAAAAACCATTTGACCTATTCCCTTCATGGTAGCAATTATCGAAAAAACGCCCCATACATAGAGAAAGGTATCCAGCCGTTTATTGGTATTGATAAGCATAAACGTGATGATGATAAAGAAGAAGAAATAGAACCCTATTCCCCTACCGGCAATCCAAGGTTCGATCATTCGCGCCTCGGGGTTCGCTATTTGGAAAATAAAATAACCCAACCAAATGGTGGCTAAAACGGTTACATGTTGGTTGGCCGGAGACCAGTCTACCCGCTCTCTAAACCGTTTAAAAATGAGTGCCAAAAAGGTTAGAACCATGAGTCCGTCTATAGCAAATCCCAAGGGTAAACCTTGCACGTAACGCCCAATACCCAATACTAAAAAGTTAACGCCAATGGTAGCATAAAAACCCAATGCCGGATTTTGAAAAACCTTGTACACAAAAACACTGACAAACAATAATGCCATAAGCAGGCCTGCACCTGCAACTTCCATTTTGGCAAGAATCAGTCCTATCAAAGCCACTCCTGCCAATACCGCAAGTATAGACTTAGGTTTGGCCAAGTTGGCCGAACCGGACATTTTATCAAAAGGGTTGATATGATTGCTCTCCGTATTCAATTCAATTGATTATTTGAAACAAGCTGTTTCTTGCCCGTTACCTTGTTCAGGAGCGATTTATAAAAGTCAATACCACTACTAAAAATGTGTTTGTAGGATAAGTCCAGCTCTTTATTTAAGAAATACATCCCCATCCAAATACCAATAAGCGTAAAGACGATAGAGGCTACCGCGACCAGCAAGAGGGATTTAAAAATAAAAATTGCTACAAAATCACCGATGATATTGGCGGCCACCATTACAAATACCTTAATGGCGTTTATATTGGGTTTATTGATGCTATCCAAGCCTACGCCGGTCATCCTATCAATAGGTAAAAGAAGGCCATAAATGGAAAAGACGCGTACGATGTCCACTACATTGAAACCCGTTTCTGGATCAATCGTCAGGTATTGTTCCCCAGATAGGAAAAGCACTAAATACTCCGCAAACACGAAGGTGAAAAGGCTCATCGCTACAAATAAGTATGTAAGTGCCCCAGCATAGGTATAGAACAGATCACATACCTCGTTTACTTTACCCTGTACGCTTGCTTTGGACATTTTAGGAAATGCCGTTGCCACAAAACTCCGCAAGGGTATTTGTTGTAATTCGGTCAATTTTAGGGGAATACTGTATAAGGCTACCGCAGCACTGCCCATAGGACTCAAACTGATGATCACCGTATCGGCACTTCGCAAGAGGTTACTTCCGATAAGGGTGAAGGTGGTGTATTTTCCGAAGTTGAGTAAGGTTTTGTTAGTTTCAGCACTGGCTTTTGTGATGTATTTGGTACCGTCCCAACGGAGTACCATGCTTAATAAAGAGGTCATTGCGTTTACGACTAGTAAACCAATCACCAATTGATTCAAGGTCATCTCCACGAAAAAGAAGTGTACTAAAATGATAAGAAAAAACAAGCCGCTTTTTAAGGCTTTAATGACCAACATTTTACCATATTTTCTGCCCGATTGCAGAACAACCAAGGCATTGTTCCAAGGCAGGTTTAAAAAGGCCAAAACAGGATACCATTTAAAAAAAAGATGGTATCCAGAGGAACTAATCGTATCATTGAACAAGGTATAGCAGCCCACAAGCAGCAAGGCAATCAGAACCGTAGCACCCACCCCGATCAAGGCATTGGAGCCTATTAACTTTAGGCGTTCATTTTCATTTGCACCGGATAAAAAACGAATGAGTCCTGTATTGGTAATCCCAAACCGGAACATCTCTACAAAAGAACCACCGGTTACAAACAATACCCATTCGCCAAAAACATCTAGTGATAAACTTCTTGCTAGCAGGGCAAAACCTGCAATACCCAAAACGGCAATGACCAGATTACCCGATAGGGAGAGGAAATTATCTTCGCGAACCAATTTTTTAAATACTTTCATGAGTCCGCTATTTTAGATGTGATTTTTTGATAAAAATTGAAACTTAAATATCGACTTCATTTTTTTCCGGAACTTGTTTCTTGTCTTGGGCAGGTCTCCCAATA
>CAYGUY010000036.1:22089-25814 GCA_964353165.1 uncultured Maribacter sp. | reverse complement strand
GAATGACCTTCGTCCAAAATATCGGTATAGCTTTTCGCATTATAAAAATTATGGTCCAGTGCATAAGTATGGTGCTCATCGTCCTCTAAATACCTTGTTGCATTGGCCAAGAACGGACTATTTAAATCGACACGAACATCTGGATAGCCCAGCATCTTACTTAGAATGGACGCTTTTTGTTTTTTCTTAGGTCGTACCTCGCTTTCACCTTCTAGGGATGATTCCTTTTCATAATTCAACAACAAGACCTTTTTACCATCTTGTTTTAAGGTTTTTGCAATATTGCCGGAAACAACGGTTTTTCCCTCTAACTTTTGGGTACTGAAAACAATGATAGTTTTTGGTTTTTTACTGGAATTCTGGGTGCCGAAATATTGAAGGATATTTTGCGTAATGATCTCGCTTAATCGCTTTTGGATAAAGGCTAAATCTATTCCCCTTGGGTCCAGAATAATTTTAGGAATCATCCCAAAAGATGCTAACCCGGTTTCTTTGCTCCCTTTTATGGAGTTCCTTAGGGTATCGTCAAAATACTCCATTACAAAAATCATTGCTAAGGTTAGGATACCCCCTAAAAAAGCAGCTGCTATAATTAAAATAGCCCTTTTGGTCGGATTGGGCGACAACGGGTAGTACGGAGGATCTACCGTTTTTAAATCTGAGGCCAACTCACTATCCTGTAGCTTTAACTTGGCCAAATTCAACCCGTGTAGAATCTCTAAATACCCTTGTTCCGAAACTGAAATCTCACGCTCCAAGCGTTTCATGTTCGCCCCCGCAGGTGCATATTTGGCATAGGTTTCTTGAAATTGGTCCTTTTGACCATCTATAACCTTAATTTTTGCTTTTAGATTTTCGGTCTCCACGGCACTGGCCATCCAGTCTGGCAATACTTTGGAAATCTGTAATCCTTCAATAGAATTTTGATAGGTATATAGTTCATCTACACCTTGTTGTATATCCGTTTTTAATTGCGCTGCCTGACGCTCTAAACTATCTAAACCTTTCAATTGCGTCTCGCCCGCGTCGGATTGTATTTCGGCCTTTTTTAAGCCCAACTTATAGTTAAGATTACCAAGGGCCTTCTTTTTTTCCAGCAGGGCATTACTCTTTATCTGAATCACTTCCTGCAGTTTTAACTTATCCTCCAAACGTTTTGTCCCCGCTTGAATTCCTGCCAATTCCGCCTTTTTCATCTTATAATCTACCTCTAACTCTTCTTTTACGACCGCAACCGCTTTACTCTGTTCGTAATAATTAATAATATTAGAACTCTTATTGAAAGCCAGTAATTTAGCCTCTGCCTCATCTAAGTTATTTTTAGCCTTGGCCAGTTCGTTCTCAAAATACTTCACTACGGAGCCGGATCTATTTTCTTTGATGATCTTGTAGTTCTTAATACACACGCTATTATAAATAACCAAGGTTTGCTGACAAATACCTGGATCGTTAACCGTGTAGGTAAGTTTTATTAGATCACTACTATTAATGCGTTGTGCCTTAATATCGGATAGCGCCTTTAGCGAATAATGCTTGTTCTCGTCGTAACTCAACAGCTCGTAAATATAATTATCAGTGCTACTTCGCATTAATTTCAATAAATTGTGTACCGTTTTTTCGTAATTATGGCGGTTGATTTCTGGCGGTAATGGATTATTGACCAAAGTGGTATCCAATCTGGTTAGCGCGGTATCGATACCCTTTTCAACATACCTGTAGATATCCTCGGGCACGGTGGCCTTAAGCTCGTCATAGAGTTCTTTTGAAATATATTTAGGGTTCGCCTCTGGTAGCATTAAGTGTAACGCCAAAAGCCGCACCGCAACCTCTTCTTGCGTCTCTCTGGATTTGATGATATTTATTAAGTTATCAAAGGCGGAATTGGTCGCCTGCGTACTAAATTTTTTATCCATTTCAATAGAAGAACCCGTGGCAAGACCGGTATATAAGATGGTCTGGGACGAATATTCGTAAGAAGGGTTCATGGTCAACACAATAACCAGCACGCCCAAAACTACCGGGATCAATACCAGGAGTACAATGTGCTTTAAAATCAACCGTATAAAGTCTATTAGCGTCATTTACTTAATTAGGAGCGTTTAAATCAAATACAAAGCCAGCCATATCCTCTAGCATCTTTTTAGTAGTAATAAATTCGGACAAAGCCGTCTCATAGGCGGCTTCCATATTTGTTGTCATACTATTTATTCTCACATATTCAGACATAGGCACCAAACCATTTCTAAATTCTTTCTCCACCATTTGCATGTTTACCCTGCCATCTCCTAAACTTTCCGAGCGTATCTGCAAGAGTTTTTGTTTTAACAACAGTTCCTGGTACAGAGTGATGACCATTTTTCTTAACTGTTCATTTTCAAATTGCACCATGCTCTTGGCGGCCTCCACTTCCGATTCTGCCAATTTAATTTGGTGCTTTCTATTAAGGCCATCAAACAAAGGGAACTTTAGGAAAAATCCGGCGCTGTAATTTAACTGTGTGGTGGTGGTCAACACCTGCGATAACGCCTCGCCGTCTTCGTTACTGGTAAAATTATTTAGGTTACCGTAGCGACTATCTAGCTGCAGCCCTAAATTTCGTGTCCAGTGCAACCTTTCAGATGCCAAAGCGGCTTCTTTCGCTTCAATATTATTGGTTCTAAAATTTACCATGGCGCTGCGTTTAATTACGGAATCTATAACAGCTTGTAAGGGTGGGAAATTAGAAATGGCGGCACTCAACTCCTGGCTATTATCATTGGGTAATTCTTGCCCTTGTAACAGATTAACGGAGAGTAACGATAACAGTAGTATGGTTACTATTTTAAAAAATCTACACATTCTCTTTCTGAAAAACTGCTTTAAACGTTCGTATAATAATCCACATATCTAACCAAAAAGCGTATTTGCTATTTGCCATTTCTACGTATTTATTATCCAGTTCTTTACGCTCCTGCGTAGACATTTTAGAACTTCTGCCCCTGGCTTCAACTTGCCACAGTCCGGTAATTCCAGCGGGGCCGTTAAAACGTGTCGTCCATTCATCGGTAGTTAATAATTCTGCTTCGTACAAGGGTAAAGGCCGGTTGCCAACAATGGACATATCTCCCTTTAATACATTAATAAGTTGTGGTAGCTCGTCTATACTCAGTTTTCGTATGATATGCCCCACTTTAGTAATTCTTGGGTCGTTCTCGAATTTTATAAAGGCACTTTCGGAATCTTCTTTTTTAGCCTTGTTAAATTCCGATTCGCTCACTTTTTCGTCGTCGCCGATTAGGTATACCTCATCAACGGATGCTCCAGTGGTTACATCAGCTTTTTTGGCTGTTGGAATTTCTACATCATCAGACCCTGCATATTGATTCAGATGTTCAAATTCCTTCATGCGTTGGTCTGCATCCGGATACATGGACCTCAGCTTTAAAAAGTTAAAAATACGATACCCGGTACCTACCCGTTTGGAGATATAGTACACTTTCCCCTTAGATTCCAATCTAATGGCAATAACGAACAAGAGCAAAAACGGAGAGGCGCACAAGAGGGCAACACTGGCGACCACAATATCAAAAGTTCTTTTTAGAAATCTTGTTTTATACGGTTTTACACTTTGCTTAGCGGTTGCTATGTTGTTTTTATCAAGATTTCCCTTTAGTTCTTTTAAAAACGTAAGACGGTCATACAACCCGTTTAACGCTATGGGTTTTGCATAGAAGTCATCTATACCC